>JAYVGA010000378.1:0-5203 GCA_043772635.1 Chitinophagaceae bacterium | reverse complement strand
ATTGCTTGCCGACCTGGTAGGACAAATATTAACGAATGGCAAGGCCGGCCTTATGGATCTAAACCTGGTAAAAAAACAAAAATTATTAAGAGCAGGTGCATCTGCATTTACCCTGATAGATTATGGGATATTGTATATGAGCGGCAATGCTACACAGGGCCAGAGCCTGGAAGAAGTAAAAGCATTAATGCTGGGCGAAATAGACAATTTAAAAAAAGGAAATTTTGATGATAACCTTATTACGTCTATCATAAACAATTTAAAAAAGAATACCATTCTTTCTTCAGAAACTTACAGTTCCCGTGCAAGCAATCTTATGGATGCCTTTACCAACGAACAGGATTGGAAAGACCAGGTGGCTTATGTAGAAGACCTTTCTAAAATTTCTAAAAAAGATATTATTGCTTTTGCCAATAAATATTTTGGTGAAAATTATGTAGCTATTATTAAAAGAAAAGGCGAAGACAAGAGTATTGTAAAAGTAGATAAACCTGCTATTACACCCGTAGAAACCAACAGTACCAAACAATCGCCTTTTGTAAAAATGGTGAACAATATGCCGGCTACACCGGTAAAACCTGTTTGGATAAATTACAGTAAAGACCTGCAAAAATCTGCTGTGGGGCCAGCACGTTTGTTGTATGTGCAAAATAAAGACAACAGCATTTTCCGCCTGCGCTACCGCTTTGATATGGGTAACTGGAACGATAAAAAAATGGGTGTAGCAGCACAGTATCTTTCTTTTTTGGGTACACCCACTAAAACTACCGAAGACATTACCAAAGAGTTTTACAAAATTGCCTGCAGCTTTAATGTAAATGCCGGGCCGGAATATACTACTGTGCTTATTGAAGGCTTGCAGGAAAATTTTGATAAAGCCGTAAGTTTATTTGAAGACCTGCTGGCCAATTGCAAACCGGATGAAGAGGCGTTAAAATCTTTAAAAGCCCGGTTGGCAAAATCCAGAACGGATGCCAAAGCCAACAAGGGCGCTATTCTTAACGGCCTTACTTCTTATGCAAGATTTGGTGCAGCCAATCCTTTTAATTATGTAATGAGCGATGATGAGTTAAAAAATCTTAATGCAGCCGAGCTGGTAAACATGCTGCATAATTTAAACAGGTATCCGCACCAGGTATTGTATTATGGCCCGCAGCCACTGCCTGCTTTAACTGCGGCCCTAAAGAAGATGCATAAAATTCCGGCAGCTTTTACCAAAACACCTGCAAAAACAAAATTTATTCCGGCAGTACAAAACAACAGCCAGGTATTGTTTGCAGATTATAATATGGTGCAGGCAGAAACACGCTGGATAAGAAACGGTAATTTATTTAATGCGGATGAAGAAGCAGTAGTAAATATGTTTAATAATTATTTTGGAGGCGGAATGGGTGCAGTAGTTTTTCAAACCATCAGGGAATCTAAAGCGCTGGCTTATTCTACTTTTGCAGTATATGTATCGCCGGAGAAAAAAGAAGACCCTTACTTTACCATTGCATACGTGGGCAGCCAGGCCGATAAGTTTAATGAAGCTGTTGTGGCCATGAACGAACTGCTGAATGAGATACCGGAAATACCCTCTAATATTGATGCGGCAAGAAGCAGCATTAAAAAAGATATAGAAACACAGCGTATAACACAGGATGGTATAATCTTTAACTTTCTTGATGCAGAACAAAAAGGATTAACAACAGATTTGCGTATAAAAAAATATGCAGCAGCAGATAAGCTGGGTTATAAAGAGATTAAAGATTTTCACACAAAAAATCTTGCTGGCAAGCCATACACTTATGCTATTGTAGCATCTGAAAATAAAATTAAAATGGATGACCTTAAAAAACTGGGCGATGTAAAGAAGCTGAGTTTAGCGGAGATTTTTGGGTATTGATTTTTTAAAAAATCAGGAAAGCTGCCATTGGTTAAGAAACTAATGGCAGCTTTTTTATACCAATGGAATTTCATTTTAGGCCAAAGTGTGTTGGCTGAAATTCCTGAAGAGCCTTTGTGTGTCGGCATTTGGTAAATGCCGATAGAAAATATTTTCGACTATTTATAAGGGTATATCGGTATTAATAATAAATCTTCAGGTTTTTTTGATAGTCATTTCTTACAGCAGGATTTACAATTTTTATTGAGTCTATTGTATTGGCTGTTGTATTAATGCGGATAATATCATACACATTTATCTCCCCGCATTCTAAAGAAAGATTCTTTATGCTGTTACTGTACACAATCTTAACCGTATCTGCAGGCATAGCTACAGATAATTTTATATAATAACTCACAGAATCTGCAAGAGGGTTTAAACCTGTGCTGATAAGCGGAACATTGGGTTGCTGGTTATAAATAAAACTGCTGCTGTTTAAAACGGAAAGCGTTAATGAAGCGGGAGTATTATCAACTTCCCCGCCCGTAGTTATTTTATAAAAGGAAGCATTAAGGTTGGCAAATTTAGATTGGTTACAGATGGTGTACTGATCTGTGCAGGAGCAGAATTGTAAACACAGCAAAATACTTACTATGCCTACACAATTTTTCTTCATAAAATAGTTTTTCAGAAGACAAGATACAATAAGCAGTTTTGTTATTATAATTTAAACTGCTTTAGTTTTTAATTTAAGATAGCTTGATATATTGTTTCATGTATTTTGGGCCGCACATTCATCTTTAGCAGCACATCGCTGCCAGAAGGGTTTACCCGGTTGCTCAAAAAAACATACACCAGTTTTTTTTCAGGGTCGGCCCAGGCACAGGTGCCTGTAAAACCGGTGTGGCCAAAGCTGGCAGCAGATGCAGATAAAGCCGGGTAAGGTTCTTTGCGGGTGTTGTTATCTTTTTCAGGTTTGTCAAAACCATAACCACGCCTGCTTATGCTGCTCTGGTATTTTGTAAATAAATCAATTGTTTTTTGCTGCAAAAAACGCCTGCTATTGTACGTGCCGCCATCCATAAGCATTTGCATAATAGCAGCAATATCATATGCATTGCTGAATAAGCCTGCATGGCCGGCCATGCCGCCCATCATAGCTGCGCCTGGGTCGTGCACATTACCCCTTATTAACTGCATCCGGAATTTTGTTTCTTCTTCGGTAGGTACTATGCGTCCAATGGCATGTTTTTGCAAAGGAAAAAAACCAATAGACGCCAAACTCATAGGCGTATAAAATTCTTTTTTTACGTAAGCATCAAGGCTCATACCGCTTAGCTCTTCTACCAGCCTGCCCAGGAAAATAAAATCATTATCGCTGTACACATATCTATTTTCGGGGCCAAGAGGGCTGTTTAAAATTCTTTGCGTAATAGTATCTGCCCAGCTCTTTGCCATGTATAAATTAGCAGCTACAGGAATGCTAAACGAATCTCTTTTTTTATCTGCATAAATACCGGGAAGGGGTTTGCCGTTTTCATCAACCGTTTCTTTAAAAAAAGGGATAAAAGAAACCAGCCCTGCCTGGTGCAGCAATAATTTTTGTATTTGTAAATTTGCTTTATCAGTTCCACTAACATAAGGCAGGTAATCGCCCAGGGTTTTTTTTAAATCAATTTTACCTTCGTCATACAGCTTCATTACAGCAATGGTAGTAGCACAAATTTTAGTAACCGAAGCCATATCAAAAACCGATTCTACAGTTACCGGTTCATTGGTTTTGTAAGTATTATTTCCATAGGCTTTTTCAAATGCAATTTTGCCATCTTTTAAAACAAGCACAACACAGCCAGGGGTTGCTTTTTTTTCAATGGCATCATTGGCAATAGAATCAATATTGTTTATGCGTGCCATATCCATATCCCACTGGTTTACACCTGCTGCTGTTTTGCCTGTAGTAATACCATTACCAAACAAAAGTTTTTTGCATACTGTAACCGGCAGTACACCTTTGTAGGGCAGTTTACCCTGCAGCATATCTGCAGCTACAGCCTGTATAATATCATCATCTTCGTAACATACCACCAGGTTTTTTGCATCGCACCAGTTTTTAGCAGCATAGGCATTTCCAAACTGAAAAATAATACTGTTTGTTTTTTGCAGCAGTTGGTTTATTAATGCTGTAGATATTAAGCTAAGACCAAAATTATTTGCAGGGCTCCGGCCAATATTATGCACACCAATAACCACTTTCTTATATTTTTTCTTTATGGTCTTTACAAAGCCATCTATAGCCGCATTGCTGGTTACCATAGCATCTGCAAAAAAAACGGCAGCGTTATAATCTGTTTTCATTCTTAATGACAGGGCATTTTCTTTATTGGTTCCTACAGCAATAAAAGCTACATCGCCGGGGCTGTTATTGGTAAAGGCAGATAAAGGAAAAAAGTCATCATCTTTTTTTGCAGCAAGTGTAATGGCATTTTTGGCCACCAGTTTTCGCATGGCAGGTACGGCTGCATTAAGGTCGGCAGTAAGATATTCTGTGTTGATGGGCTGGTAATTATTTAAACCATATGCATACTTGGCCAGCAATACTTTTTTGCAATGCAATTCAATATCGGCCCAGCTTATTTTTTTTGCAGCAATAGCTGCTTTTATTTTTGTAATGGCAAGGGGCACATCTCCGGGCAGGCAAAGCATATCATTGCCTGCAATAAGCGATTGTACAGATGCTTCTCCACCGGGATAGAATTTTTGTACACCCTGCATTTCCAGGGCATCGGTAAAGGTTAATCCCTGGTAGCCTATGTTATTTCTAAGCAGGCCATTTATATTTAAAGGGGAAAGTGATGTGGCCAGGTTAGCCGTTTTATCAATAGCAGGAATAAATAAATGTGCTACCATAACACTGCCAATACCTGCATTAAAAATCTGGCGAAAAGGATACAGTTCCAGCGAATCTAACTGGGCCATAGTTTTATTTATAACCGGCAAATCGAAATGAGAATCTACAGCTACATCTCCATGCCCCGGAAAATGTTTTGCACAGGCCATAACACCCACATCCTGCAGGCCCTGCATGTATAAAATTCCATAACGTGCCACTTTGTATTTATCTTCTCCAAAACTGCGGTCGTTAATTACAGGATTATCGGGATTATTGTTTACATCAACCACCGGTGCAAAATTTACCTGTATGCCAATACGTTTGCATTGCTCAGCCACAATTCTTCCGTATTGATAAGCAATGCTGGAATCCTGCACAGCGCCCAACATCATTTGCCTGGGTAAGGGAAGTACACTATCAGTCATACGCATGCCGACGCCCCATTC
>JAYVGA010000377.1:0-12775 GCA_043772635.1 Chitinophagaceae bacterium | reverse complement strand
TTTTTAGCAGCAGTTTGTGCTATACTAATAAGTGGAGAAAAACTTAAAACGAGGAAAAATTTTTTCATTTTTTTTCAATTTGTGAGTGCAATTTAAGATGTTTATGCTCTTAAACATTAGCCCCTTTACATTATTAACAAGCTTTAGGGTGTTCTGATATTTTTTATAAACAACGCAGTAGTTTCTTCAATATTGCTGCTGCCCTGCAGGGCTTTAATGTAGGCACTGCCAATGATAGCACCCGATGCATAGCGGCAGGCCATATCAAAAGTTGACTTATCTTTTATTCCAAAACCTATAAGCACAGGATTGTGCAGGTTCATATTTTTTATTTTTTTAAAGTAAGACTGCTGCTGCTTAAAATTTGTTTCCTTACCCGTAGTGGCCGATGAAGAAACGGCATAAATAAAACCCTTGCTCAGTTTATCTGCTTTTTGTATTCTTTCCTGGCTGGTTTGAGGACTTATTAAAAAAATAAAATGAAGGGCATATTTGTTAAACAAGACTTTATGAAAATGCTCAAATTCATACATGGGCAGATCGGGCAAAATAATACCAGATACTCCTGCTGCCGCAGCATCTCTGCAAAAATTTTCCAAACCATATTGCATCACAGGATTTAAATATCCCATGAGTATAACAGGAATATGCAACTGCTCTTTAATTTCGTTTAGCTGCAAAAATATTTTTTTTATGCTGATGCCACTCTCCAGCGCATGCATATTACTCTGCTGTATCACCGGGCCATCTGCAATAGGATCACTGTAAGGAATACCCAGCTCTATTATATCAGCTCCGTGCTTTTGCAATGCCAGCATTACTGTTGCAGTACTCTCCAGTTGGGGATACCCGGCAGTGCAGTAAATATTCAGTATGTTTTTTTTGGCTGAAGAAAATAAAGTGTCCAGTTTATTTTCTTCATCGTTACTCCTTTTCTTAAGGAGAGGGAGTTCGACTTCTGTTATACTTTTCATTATGTTTTTTATTTTACCTCACCCCTCTCCCCTCTCCTTAAGGAAAGGGGAGAGCGACCTCTGTGTTATTTTACATTCTATATTTTTAATCAGTGTAATTTTTTAAAATAAGTTTGGTACTATTTATAATTTCTGCAATTTTACCTCACCCCCTATCCCTCTCCTTGAAGAGAGGGGAGTGCGACCTCTGCAATTTCTTATACTTTATTTTTCTTTATCCAGTCTGCAATTTTATAAAAAACAATTTCAGGATTATTTATGATTTCTTCATTTGTAAACCTTAATACAGTAATCTCATTTTCATTTAATAATCTTGTGCGGTCTGCATCATATTCTTTAATATATTCTTCTTCATGAATGCCGCCATCTGCTTCAATACAAAGTTTTACTTCATGGCAATAAAAATCCAGCACAAATTTATCAAAGGGATGTTGCCTTCTGAATTTAAGGCCATTTAATTTTCTACCTCTAAGTTGCTGCCAAAGTTTTTCCTCGGCATCTGTTTGCAGCTGCCGCAAAAGTCTTGCATTTTCATAGGTAGAACCTTTTGCATTCAGATGTAAATTTTCGTTATAGTCACTCATAAAAAAGAATTATGAATAATATTATTTGCTGATCAGTATTGGTTGAAGTAGGCCGCCAATTCGCTCCCATCTCCCAGTTCCCTCTCCTCAAGGAGAGGGGTTGGGGTGAGGTTTAACCCGCTACAATCTCCCAATTTAAATGTTGGCTGTCCTTACAAATAATTCATATAAGTAGCCAAATCCTTATCCCCTCTTCCACTCAAACATATAACTACCCTATCGCTTTTTTTAAATGTAAAATCTTTTAAAACTACCATTGCATGAGCTGTTTCCAATGCCGGAATAATGCCTTCTGTTTTAGCCAGATCAAAAGCTGCAGCCAGGGCTTCTTCATCTGTAACACTCATAAATAATGCTCTCCCTGTTTTATAAAGATTGGCATGCATGGGCCCTATGCCAGGATAATCCAGCCCGGCCGAAATGCTGTGTGGCTCTACCACCTGCCCGTCTGCTGTTTGCATCAATAAACTTTTGCTGCCATGTAAAATACCGGTGGTACCCAATTGTGTGGTAGCTGCAGATTTACCGCTATCTATACCACAACCTGCAGCTTCTACTGCTATCAGTTTTACTTTTGGCTCATTTATAAAATGATAAAAAGCACCCGCAGCATTACTGCCACCACCTACGCAGGCAATAACATGCGTAGGTAAATTTTTACCAGTTACTTTTTGTAATTGCTTTTTTATTTCTTTGCTGATGACGCTTTGAAACCTTGCCACCATATCGGGGTAAGGATGCGGCCCCACCACACTGCCAATAATGTAGTGCGTATTTTCAGGATTATTTATCCAGTCACGGATGGCTTCATTGGTGGCATCTTTTAATGTTTTACTGCCGCTGGTGGCCGGCACCACAGTAGCACCCAGCATTTTCATACGGGCCACATTGGGTGCCTGCCGTTCAATGTCTTTTTCGCCCATGTACACAATACACTCCAGCCCCATCAGCGCACATACCGTAGCCGTGGCCACCCCGTGCTGACCTGCACCTGTTTCTGCAATTATTCTTTTTTTGCCAAGCTGCTGTGCTACCAGCACCTGCCCGATGGTATTATTTATTTTATGTGCGCCGGTATGGCAAAGGTCTTCTCTCTTTAAAAAAATATTTGCGCCATATCTATCACTTAAGTTTTTTGAAAAATACAACGGCGTTGGCCTGCCTGCATAATCTCTCAGTAATACATCAAAAGCCAATTTAAATTTTTTTGTCCCAATTATTTTCAGGTAATTATTTCTCAGTTCCTCTACATTGGGATAAAGCATTTCAGGAATAAATGCTCCGCCAAATTCGCCATAGTAACCGTGTTTATCGGGGCTGGCAAGATGTAGTTTTTTATTTATTATTTTCATTTTATTATTTGTACGTTTTGTGATTGGTGAGTGGTGAGTGGTGAGTGGTGAGTTGTGAATTGTGAATGGTGAATGGTGAATGGTGAATGGTGAATGGTGAATGGTGAATGGTGAATGGTGAATGGTGAATAACTATTGACCATTGACCTTTGACCTTTGACAACTATTGACCATTGACCTTTGACCTTTGACCATTGCCCATTGCCCATTTACTATTCCCCTATCCCTTCTTCAGTGCATGCATAAACTTCAACACCATGGCCATGTCCTTTATTCCCGGTTCTTTTTCAAACAAACTGTTAAGGTCTGCACCAAAATAATCAGGATGTTTAAAAGCTTTTACCAGTTTAGCATCATCGGGGCCAATGCCGCCACTTAAAAAAAATGGTTTTTCAATTTTATTATCCGCAATTTTTTTCCAGTCAAATTTTTCGCCGCTGCCACCCATGCCTGTAACCGGCCTGTTATCAAACAAATAATAATCGCATACAGCATCGTAAGGCGCTACCAGTTCATCAATATTAATACTGTCGTTATCTATACTAAATGCTTTAATCACTTCCACTTCCGAGCTGAGATCATCGCACATTTCGGGGGTTTCGCTGCCGTGCAGCTGCACTACATCCAGCCCATAACTATCAATGGCATTCAATACATCAATCATTTCAGGATTTACAAACACACCTACTTTTTTTAAATCAAAGTCAGAACCTTTTATGGCAGCAGCATCCAGTTTATCGCCCATGTAGCGGGGCGAATCTTTATAAAAAATAAGTCCTGCAAAATCTACTTCAAGGCCATCTAACTGTTGTAATTGTTTAAGCGTTGTAATGCCACAAACTTTAATATTCATTTATTTTATTTTTTGGGCTAAGCCCGGTTTAAAATTAATTCCTTATTTGCCTGCACAAATTAAAAGAGCCAGCATAATCTGTACACGTGTGCCATTAAAAAAAAATATTTAGTATCCCGATTTTTTTTCACACATGATTTAACTGCTCCACAAATTGTTTAAATGCTTTTCCCGGATCCGGTTCTTTCATAAAATTTTCTCCAATTAAAAAACCTTTGAAGCCGGCATTTTTAAAAGTATGAATTGTAGCTGCATTTGTAATGCCGCTTTCTGCTATTTTAACTTTATCTGCCGGAATTTTTTCTGCCAGTTTTAAAGATCGGTTTATATCTACTTTAAATGTCTTTAAATTCCTGTTATTTATGCCTACCATATCCACTTCATCACATATATGACCCAGTTCATTTTCTTCGTGCAGTTCCAGCAAAACTTCCAGGCCTGTTTGTTTGGCAAACGCTGCCAGGTGTTTTACTTCCTTCGGGCTAAGGCAGGCCGCAATAAGTAATATCACATCTGCTCCCATTGCTTTTGATGCCAGCAACTGGTAAGTATCTATAATAAATTCTTTACGCAGTATGGGCACTTCGTTTTGCCGGGCAGCCACAATATCTTCTGTACTGCCGCCAAAAAATTCATGATCGGTTAATATAGAAAGTCCGCTTGCTCCAAATGTAGTGTATGCTTTGGTAATAGTCCGTACATCTGCATGCTGGTTTATATAACCTTTGCTGGGCGATTTTCTTTTAAACTCTGCAATAATACCTGTGGCATTATTTTTTAAAAGATTTTGCTTAAGCGATAAACAGGTGCGCTTAAAAAACCGGCTATCCAGCAAATCTTTTTCTGCCACCATTAGTTTTCTTACTTCAAGCTCTTCCCGTTTATGCGCTATTATTTTATCAAGAATATTCATGATGCTGCAATTAATGTTTGTAAACACTGGTATGCTTTACCACTCTCCAAACTTTCTACTGCCAGTTGATAGCAGGTTTCGTAATTGGTATATTTGCCCGTACAATGCAGGGCCATGGCTGCATTGGCTATTACCACTGCATTTTGTGCCCAGCTTCCCTCTCCCCTAATAATTTTTTTAAAAATAGCTGCAGCTTCTTCGGCACTGTTGCCGCCATAAATATCTGCAGGAGCTACCATGCGTTTACCCAACACTTCTGCACTCATTACCTGCTCGCCTTTATTGGTAATTACTTTTGTATCGCCGGTAAGCGATATTTCATCATAGCCATCCAGGCTGTGAATAATGGTAAAAGCAGTATTGCCCTGCTGCAGCATATAATTATAAATTCTTGCCATTTCAAGATTATATACTCCCACTAACTGGTATGCCGGTGATGCCGGGTTTACCATGGGGCCCAGCATATTAAAAAAAGTGCGCACACCCAAATTTTTGCGGATGCCGCCTACTGCTTTTAATGCAGGATGAAAAAGCGGCGCATGCAGGAAACAGATATTGGAAGTTTCCAGCTCCCTGTTTAAAATATCATGGTTTGTTTTAAAACGATAACCCAGTTGCTCCATTACATTGGAAGATCCACTTATAGAAGATGCGCCGTAGTTGCCATGTTTGGCCACTTTGTTGCCCGTGCCTGCTACAATAAAACAACTGAGTGTAGAAATATTAAAAGTATTTTTTCCATCGCCACCTGTACCTACAATATCCATTACATCATGATGGCTTACATCAAGCGGCAGTGCCAGCTCCAGCAAAGCTTCTTTAAAACCTTGCAGCTCCTCAATGGTAATGGTACGCATTAGATACACGGTAATAAAAGCAGCTATCTCCGAGTCATTGTATATGCCATTGGCAATATTAACCAATACTTCTTTTGCCTGCTGCCGGCTAAGTGTTTTATATTCGAATAAGTAGTTTAATATTTTTTTCATAATAGCCCCTGACCCCCTTGCCCCGAAGTATTTCGGGGTGAAGGAAACTTAGATTGGTAATTTAAAATTGTTTTTTAGCATCATCATATTTCAACGTTGGTTGTTTGTTAAAACGTTCCTAAGCTCCCTTCAGGGGGTTTGGGGGCTTTAACCAATTCCTCATTATCTTTTCCCCGCATGGCGTAAGCACACTTTCGGGATGAAACTGCACACCCTGCACATCAAAAGTTTTGTGCTGCAATGCCATGATAAATCCATTTTCATCTACTGCAGTAATTTCCAGTTGTTCCGGAAAATTTTTATTATCCACTATCCAGCTATGATATCTTCCTACTTCTACCTCCTCACCCAGCCCCTGCAAAATTGGTGCACTTTTATTTAAAATTTTTATTGGTGTAGCCACTCCATGAAAAACAGTATCCAGGTTTATGAGTTTTGTACCAAAAGCCTCTCCTATAGCCTGGTGGCCAAGGCATACCCCTAATATAGATTTTGTAGATGCATACTCTTTTATTAATGGCAGCAATAAACCAGCTTCGGATGGAATACCGGGGCCGGGAGATAAAATTATTTTATCATAGTCTTTTACTTTTTCCAGTGCTATTTCATCATTACGAAACACATCTACTTTTATATGCAGAATTTTTTCAACCAGGTGTACCAGGTTGTAAGTAAAGGAATCGTAATTATCAAAAACTAATATTTTCATATAAACCCTCCAAACCTCCCTCAAGAGAGGCTTACTGCTTTTGAATTATTATCAAATTTTGTTTAAATTTTCGACTATAGAATTTATCTCTGCTAAAACTATATCTAACCCTTTCATTACCCTGTTATTTGAAAACCGAACTATTTTATATCCCCAGTTTATCAAATCATTTTCTCTGCGAATATCATTTTCTTTAACTGATGCAACATTATGAATACTCCCATCAATCTCTATAATTAATTTTAATTTATGACAGTAAAAATCTACTATATAAATTCCAATGGGATGTTGTCTTCTAAACTTAAAATTCTGAACACCTGCTTTCAAATATCCCCACAATATTGTTTCCGTATCTGTAATATTCCTTCTTAAATCCTTTGCCAATTCAAATAAAAGATAATTGGCCTGGTTAAACACTCCATCTTTTTTAAATGCTGATTTATGTTTCTTTTTTTCAGTCATCTTTCAAATGTTAATCTTTGAACTGCTGTTGTAAGTCTCCCTTTAGGGAGATTTAGAGGGTTTCCGCTATCTCAATCGCTTTTTTTAAAGCACCCAGTTTGTTGTTCACTTCCTGCAATTCACTTTCCGGTTTACTGGCTGCCACAATTCCTGCCCCTGCCTGGTAAACCAATGTATTGCTCTTACTCAAAAAAGTGCGGATCATTATGGCATGATTGCAGGTTCCGTTAAAACCAATATAACCAATAGCGCCGCCATAAAAGCCCCGTGCTGTTGTTTCATTTTCATCTATAAGCTGCATGGCTTTATATTTTGGTGCACCGCTTAAAGTACCTGCAGGAAATGTACTGCCCAAAATAGCAAATGGATTTTTTTCTTTATCCACTTTACCCTGCACTTCGCTTACCAGGTGAATAACATGCGAATAAAAATGAACTTTTTTAAAACTCGTTACCTGCACATTGCTGCAAACCCTGCTCAGATCATTACGGGCAAGATCTACCAGCATTACATGCTCTGCGTTTTCTTTTTTATCATTCTCTAAATCTATGGCCAGTGCCTTATCTGTTTCATCATCACCACTGCGTTTAAAAGTGCCGGCTATGGGGTGCACAATGGCTATACCATTTTCAATAATCACCTGGCTTTCCGGAGAGGATCCCATCAGTTTATAATCGCCATAATCAAAATAAAAAAGATAAGGGCTGGGGTTTACGCTGCGCAAAGCCCGGTACACATTAAACTCATCTCCTGTAAAAGATTGTTTAAACTGCCTGCTCAATACAATTTGAAATACATCTCCCCTGTGGCATGCTTCAATCCCTTTTGCCACCATTTTTTTATATGCCTCATCTGTAATGTTTGAGGTCTCTGTATTTTTTATATTGAAAGGAAAAACGGGTACATCTTTACTTTTAATAATGCTTTCCACATCTGCTATCCTGCTTTCCATACCGGCAAAATGATTTTCACAGATATACATTTCATCTTTAAAATGATTGATGATAATTACATACTGGTAAAGCCGGTACCGCATTAGTGGAATACGCTGTTCATTAGTGGTTTCTTTTGAAACACTCAACACTATATTTTCAAAAAACTGCACTGCATCATAGCTGGTATAGCCAAATAAACCCTGGGCAATGTTCACTGGTTTTATTGCTGCCGCAGCTACATTAAAATGATCCATAAAATCTGCTATGAGCTTTGTAAGGCCAGAAGATTTAGTTAGTGTTATTTTTTCCGGTGCCTGGCCCGGAAGTTTGTATTCTATTAATTGCCTGCTGGTAATTTCTATACCTGCAATAGCATTAATACCTAAAATGGAATAATTGTTTTCGCCTGCATGAAAATCGGTACTCTCCAAAAGAATCGTATCTCTAAACCTATCCCGCAGGCGCAGGTATATACCTACCGGTGTGTACACATCAGCCAGTATTTTTTTAAACGTTGTATTAAATTCTATTTTTTTCATAATACCCCAAACCTTTATTGGCTTTATTTTAAACGGGTTACTCCCTTATTAAATGTAAGCTTACCTGTTTAAGTGGTTACTAAATATTGTTTACCCCTGCCCTTAACTTCCCTATTCCGGGATATTAAAAAACCCCGACACTCGTGTCGGGGCTAAATATTGTTATATCATACAAATACAGCTAAGACACATCAGTTCCTGATTTTGTGCCACCAGCTTTTTTTGTTATTTAAATTAAATATTGCCATTTGTTATGCAAATATGGTGGAGAATAATGATACTGCAAAAAACTTTTTATTACCTTACTTAAAATTAGGCATGGCCTATTAAAATAGAAAGGTTATGGAGGTTATGGAGGTCATTGATATCATAATTCAGGATTAACTTATCATTAGGTCATTGAGTCAATAGGTCAGTAAGTCACTGATATTAAATTAATGATTACTGACTCCCTACAAAAATGAAGGACAGTCATTGACCTATTGATTCAATGACTTACTGACCTATTGACCCACTACAAAAATGTAGGGGCAGGCATTGACCATTGACAAAATTATTATCTAACAAAATTAAAAAATATGACTATAACAATATTTGGCGCCACCGGTATGGTGGGCATACAACTGGTAAAACAAGCCCTGCACATGGGCCATACGGTAAAGGCATTTGGCAGAAACGTTTTTACTGCAGGCTTTACCGAACAGGATAACCTGCATTTATTACAGGGCGCATTGTTTGATAAAAACCAAGTACGGCATGCCGTTAGAGGAAGTGATGCCGTACTTTCTGCTCTTGGTGGCGCTTTTGACGGTAATGATAAAAGCCGCTCGCTTGGTATGAAAAATATTGTGGAGCAGATGGAGAAAGAAGGGGTAAAAAGAATTGTGGCCATAGGTGGAATGGGTGTGTTAAATGCACCCGATGGAACGCTGCTTATGGATGCCGAAAACTACCCTGCAGAATATCTGCCCGTAGGTATGGAACATTTTAAAGCCTATGAATTTTTAAAATCATCTTCGCTAAACTGGACCTTTGTTTGCCCGCCGGATATCATTAATGCTGATGTTACAGGTTTATTTCACACTGCAACAGATTATCCTCCAGAGCCAAATAAATATAAAATAAATTCAGGAGATCTTGCCATGTTTATGCTAAATGAACTGCAGAAAAATGAATACATAAAAAAGAGGGCAGGGATTTCAAATTAAGAAAGGCCTCGCCCCAACCCCTCTTTCCACCCCGATAACTATCGGGGCAAAGAGGAGAGGGAACTGGAATTGGGGTATTTGATAATTTAAAGTATTATTAGCTTAACTACCATTGCTCCGGTTGTTTTGAAAATTCCTGAATTACAAAAGTCTTTATATATTTTAAGATGATGTTAACTGCTGCTGTGGGGTATAAAAGGCATCTTTGCAGCAAATAAATTTATTTGAAAAATATTTTACTTTTCCTTTTTCTGTTAATCAGCCTGGCTTCCAAAGCGCAAAAGATTGACAGCATTTACGTAAACCTGTACACCGATAGCCTTAAAAAAGGCACATACAATTATATTAATGTAGATGGGCTTTTATCAAACGGCAATTATATTCCGCTGGATAGTAACCATATCATCTTCAGCAGCTCCTGCGGAAAATTTTATGGCAACAGTTTATGGATAGACAGCAGTGTACACTCTGGACCAGTAAAAATTAGTATTGCACTTAAAAATAATGCAACCGTGCATAAAAATTTTGTACTCTTTGTAAAAACCAAAGAAGAAGAAAAATTAAAAACTGCGCAGCAAGTGATGGATGAAATGAAAATGGAACAGAAGAAGAAAAAGAAATCTTAAACCCGTCTGACCACTATCGCAAATTTTAAAAAATAGAAAGTAAAAAGAGTGCCTGACGGGTTACAAAATTAAAAGCCCCGGAATAACCTGGGGCTTTTTTAAATTGTCTGGCCATTATCCATCTCTTCTAAAATCAGAGAAGCTCAAATAGTGGTCTGACTATTATTAAGCAAACTTTTTTGCATCTTCTAAAAACTTAGCCAATCCAATATCGGTAAGCGGGTGCTTTAATAAACCCAGTATCGAATCTAAAGGACAGGTACACACATCTGCTCCTGCTTCTGCACATTTAATAATATGGTTGGGGTTGCGTATAGATGCAGCCAGTATTTCTGTTTTATATCCCTGTATAGAAAAAATCTGGCGCAGTTGATGAATGAGTTCCATGCCATCCCAACCGCTGTCATCTATACGGCCAATAAACGGCGAAACATAAGCTGCTCCTGCTTTTGCTGCAAGTATAGCCTGGCCGGCAGAAAAAATAAGCGTACAGTTTGTACGGATACCATTATCGGTAAACCATTTAATGGCTTTAATACCATCCTTAACCATTGGTACTTTTACTACAATATTTTTGTGAAGCGCAGAAAGTATTTTTCCTTCTGCAACAATACCATCAAAATCGGTAGATATTACTTCGGCACTAATATCCCCATCCACCATTTCGCAAATAGTTTTGTAATGCTGCATCACGGCTTCCTGTCCTTTAATACCTTCCTTGGCCATGAGCGATGGATTGGTAGTAACCCCGTCTAAAATACCAAGATCATTGGCTTCTTTTATTTGTGCAAGATTTGCAGTGTCTATAAAAAATTTCATAAGTAGAGCCCCCAAACCCCCTGAAGGGGGCTTATTTTAAAATTGTGAGTTAATTATTGAAACGCAAATGTATAATATTTGAATTTCTTCAATTAAAAAAAATATACAGTTCTATAGTGGAAGAGAAATCGAAGTTATCCTAGACTTCGAAAGCCCCCTTCATGGGGTTTGGGGGCTGGGCATAAAAAATGGCAAGTTACTTACATCGCACCGCTCAACCATCTACCCTTGCTACCTTCCCGTCCTGGGGGAGTTCAACAGGAGCTGGCCGTATAAGACTTGCCGCTGCAAATATAGGCCATCAAAATCAATTAAATTTTTTAAGCCAATATTTTTTAGAAATTCTTTCTGAAAAAAATATTTTATTTATATGAACCCGGCATTTTTTATTAATGCTTCATTTGTGGCAGCCTGCCCCTATGCTTGCGTAGGGGTCGCACTCTTGTACATAAAATCTTTATTCAGCTTTTATTTCAGCGTATAATTAAATCATTATAAAATACATTCATCTTTTAAAAACTAAACCCCGGCCTGTCTCTCCGGGAGTTTACCTGGCCCACACCTATGAGCTGATCGCTTCTGTCGGTAAATGATTTGTAGTAAATAAGTATAGTATAACTGTTTTCTGTTTCCCAGTAATTTCCTTCCAGCTGGGTTATTTTACCCGGCGATTCCAGGTCTTTTAAAACATAACTGTAATTATAATATCCCTGTTTTAAAAAAGCGCTGGTTTCATATAATTTCTTTTCTTCATTAAAAATCATTTTCCATTTATCAGAAAGCTGGTAACCCGTAAAACCTCCCAGCAAAAACAGCTCCTGTTTAGGGTAAGGTATACCGTTAGGCGGCACATAAAAAAAATAAACCGTAGCATAATCTCCCTGCCACAGCGGGTTAATGGTTTCGTAAGTACTTATATTATACATGCCGTTATAGTCAGGAAAATACACATAACGCTGCGCTCTTCTGTCGGCATCGGGCTTTAAAAAAATATCAGTAGAATTTTTATTATACTTTGCTTTGTCTATCCTGTCGCTCTGCAGCCTGAAACTGCGCAGATCCAGCCAGCGCCATTCTTTTCCCCCTTCAAATATGCCAAAGTTTTCAGAGTTATACTCCAGGGTATTGCCTCTTGCGAATGTGGGCGGAATATCTTTTTGTGCATTATCCCAACGGTTGTTTTGCAGTATTACAGCTTTTACCTGCTGCGCTGCACTAAAACTGTTTATGCCTTTAATACTTGCGGTAAATTTCAATTTTTGATGCGTAGTAAAAAACTGCGGTGTAAATGGCTGCACCACTTCGGCGGCTATAGTAACTTTTTGATCGAGCACATACATCCGCTTTGTAAAAACTTTTTTAGAAGTATCTCCCTCTAAAAAGACTTTTAACAAATAATTGCCGGAACGGGTGGGCACGGCTGCATTACGATCGGGTAATATGGCCTGGTAATGCGTGTACCGGGTAAAGGCAATTGATGAATAACGGTAAGTGCTTATCCTGTTTTGTGTAAATCCTTTTATATAATCAAACGGGTTTAAATTTACAGGCTGCCAGTTGTAATCGCATAAAACATAAGTATAATAATAATTTTTAAGGCTGCCCTCCATATCATCAAAGCCAAGCTGCACCTGGTCTGTACTGTTAAGCGTATAAATGGGCAGGCCCTGCTGGTTACCGTATTGAAACAATTGCACGGTGCTGATATAAGGTTTGTATATCATTTCTTCCTGCTGCGCACTCACACTTAAACCCTCCAGGCAAAAAAGAAAAATAATACTGTAACGGATGAAACTCATTTAATAGCTTATT
>JAYVGA010000376.1:0-8756 GCA_043772635.1 Chitinophagaceae bacterium | reverse complement strand
AATGTGTAAGCATTACACAGATGTAGTTTTTTCCTTTTATATTGCACCTCAATCAAAAAATTAAAAATGAATTTTAAACAGTTTCAGGTTCCTTATGAGATAGATCCTGTATTCAGCAAAAAAGTATCGTATTTTTCAATGGAATTTGCGGTGCATCAACCCCTTAAAATTTATAGTGGGGGATTAGGTTATCTGAGCGGCTCACATTTACGGAGTGCATACGAGCTGCGTCAAAACCTGGTAGGTATTGGTATTTTATGGAAATATGGTTATTACGACCAGGCCCGTAACCAAGATCAAACCCTACAGGTGCAGTGGAACGAAAAGATTTATAATTACCTGGAAGATACAGGCATTAAATTTCAGATACAGATACATGAGCACCCGGTGTGGGTAAAGGCATATTATCTGAATCCTGAAACTTTTAAAACAGCGCCGCTGTTTCTACTTAGTACAGATTTGCCGGAAAACGATTATGTTTCCCAAACCATTTCGCATAAATTGTATGATGCCAATGTGGCTACCAAAGTGGCCCAGTTTATTTTGCTGGGGGTGGGTGGCGCTAAACTGATGGATGAATTAAATTTTAACCCGGACAGGTATCACTTAAATGAAGCACATGCCATTAGTGCCGCATTTTATTTATACAAAAAATTGGGAAGCATAGAAGCAGTTAAACAAAAACTTGTATTTACAACACATACTCCGGAAGAAGCAGGTAATGAAAAACATGATATTCACCTTTGCGACAGGATGAGTTATTTCTGCGGATTGCCCCTGGATAAAGTGAGGGTGCTCACTGGTATTACCGGAGATCAGTTTGATCACTCATTAGCCGCATTACGTTTTGCTCACCTGGCAAATGGCGTGAGCCAGCTGCATGGTGAAGTGAGCCGCAAAATGTGGGGGAAATTTGATAATATTTGCCCGATAACGGCTATTACCAATGCACAAAACTGGCATTACTGGGCCGATAAACAATTGTATAATTTTATTGATGATCACAATATTGATGCATTTGCAGATAGAAAAAGATTTTTAAAAAAGCGGGCCTTTGACCTTGTAGCAGATCAAACCGGAAAACTTTTAAACCCCGATGTGTTTACCATTGTGTGGGCACGCAGGTTTGCGGGTTACAAAAGAGCCGATTTACTTACAAGAGATGAAGACCGGTTTAAGGCTTTAATGGCAAATACCAAATACCCGGTACAAATTATTTGGGCGGGTAAACCATACCCCGTAGATTATCCTGCCATAAGCGATTTTAATATGCTGGTAAACCTGAGTAAACAATATAAAAATATAGCGGTTTGCACTGGTTATGAATTAACACTGAGCAAACGTTTAAAGCAGGCTTCGGATGTTTGGTTAAATACTCCACGTGTGCCAAGAGAGGCCAGCGGAACAAGTGGTATGACGGCGGCTATGAATGGTGCTGTAAATTTTAGTACAAATGATGGATGGATATGCGAATTTATCAATCATGGCAATAACGGTTTTCTTGTTCCGCCAATAGATTACAGTGCCGTATCGGTTCATGAGCAGGATGAGTACGACCTTAATAAATTTTACGAAATACTCGAAAACCAGGTACTGCCTATGTATTACGACAATCCAAACATATGGAGGCAAATTGTAAAAAATGGTATGAGGGATGTACGCTGGCAGTTTGACAGCAACAGGATGGCAAAAGAATATTACGAAATACTTTACGTTTAAAACGTATCATTAACTTTGTACAATCCTTTTCGCTTAAAAACGGAAAGGATTTTTTATAATACCATATTTATTTCACAAGTAGTTCAAAGGACTGCGTTGAAATATTAGATGGTATTATGCCGACAGAAAAACTGTTGGAGCATTTACAATGTTTAGTCGGTATCAAATTATAAACTATGAGCAAAAAATATACAAAGCAATTAGAAATAAGATGGGCTGATCTTGATCCAAATTTTCATGTGCTCCATTCCAGGTATTACGATTTTGGAGCTTATTGCCGCATGTGTTTCCTGGTAGAAAACGGGCTTACACCAGCATGGATGGTTCAGCATCATATTGGTCCCATTCTTTTTAGAGAAGAGGCAGTATTTAAAAAAGAAATTTCTTTTGGCGATACCATTGAAGTAAATATGCAAATGCTGAAATTAAATAATGATATGAGCAGGTGGAGTATGCGGCATGAGTTGTATAAAAATAAAGAAACACTGGCGGCTGTTATTACTATTGATGGTGCATGGATGGATACCCAAAAAAGAAAACTAACTGTACCTCCTGCATCGCTGCAGGGTTTGTTTGAAGCAGCGCCAAAGGCAAAAGATTTTATAATAACTGAGTAATATCATCAGCAGGGAAATATGATTAATGCAACTATAAATTTATACAGGCAGGCTTATAGCGGACTAACCAGGAATATTTGGCTGCTAAGCGTTGTAATGCTTATTAACAGAAGTGGTACAATGGTATTGGCATTTCTTACCCTGTACAGCAAGCACCGGGGTTATACCATAGAGCAGGGCGGCTGGGTGGTGGCTATTTACGGTGTAGGTTCTATGATTGGTGCTTTTACAGGAGGTAAGCTGAGCGATAGTTTTGGATTTTATAAAATTCAGTTTTTAGCTTTATTTTTTGGAGGTATAATGTTTATTGTGCTGGGGCAAATGAATAGTTATGCATCTATCTGCATATGCACATTTTTTTTAAGCATGATTAATGAATCATTCCGGCCGGCCAATGCCTCGGCCATTGCTCATTACAGTAATGCAAAAAACCGCACACAATCTTTTTCCCTGGTAAGGCTTGCAATAAACCTGGGTTGGGGTATTGGCATTGCCTTAGGAGGTTTTTTAGCTTCTGTAAATTATCAATTATTATTTTGGGTAGATGGATTTACCAATATATCTGCAGCTATTCTTTTATTAATAATATTGCCACGTATTTCGCTGGCACAACAAAAGAAACCACAGGCCACAAGTTCTTTTGAAAAAGCAACCCCGCAAACTAAAAGTTCGCCATTTAAAGATGCTTCTTTTTTATTTTTCCTGGGTTTTATTGTATTATTTGCTTCCTGCTTTTTTCAGCTCTTTACTACTGTGCCCATTTTCTTTAAAGAAGGCCTGCATTTAAATGAATTTTGGATTGGTGTAGTGATGTCTGTAAATGGTATTTTGATTGCCCTTTTTGAAATGCTGCTTGTATTTAAACTGGAAGGCCGAAAACCTTATCTCTTATTAATATCTGCAGGCACGGTGTTAATGGCCATTGCTTTTATGATGCTTAATATTCCGCTGGCTAATGGATTTATAATTGCCATGATGGCTGTATTGATGTTAACCATTGCCGAGATGATTTCGATGCCGTTTATGAACAGTTATTACATCAGCAAAAGTAATGCGCACACACGTGGGCAATACGCAGGTATGTACACAATGGCCTGGAGTGCAGCCCAGGTAATAGGCAGCAGCGGGGGTTCAATGTTGGCCCATAAACTAGGCTTCTTTAATTTATGGGGGATTATTGCAGGCATTTGTATACTTTCCGCAGCAGGATTTTATTGGTTACTGCAAAAAAAAGACGGAGCTTTTATAATGCCATCTTTATTTCATAAGTAGTCCAAAGGACTGTGTTGAAATATTAGATGGTATTATACCGACAGAAAACAAATTGGACTATTTATAGTGTACAGTCGGTATAAAATACTAATGCCCCAATTTTTGGGGCATTAGTATTTTATTTTTTTTTGAATGAATTATTTATAATCAATATTCACAATGGCTTTAGAAGTCACTGGCACAGATTGACCCATTATTTCAATAGAACCGGTTAAGTCCATAACACTGCTGCGTTTTTTTACCAGCGATGATTTTGTATTTACTACTATCTCACCTTCTGTTTTTGCAGATATGGTTATATCCATCTGCATTCCCTGCATTTCCATAGTATTGCTGCCCTGCAGTGTAGAAAACATACCAATGCTGGCCATATTTCCATCTATAGATTTAAGAGTAAAAGTTTTTAATTCTTTCATTCCTTTGTTATTGGTGGAATCTAACCAGCTATCACCAGTCTTTTTCCCTGGGGGAATGATAAATAAAGCAGTCTCTACTGCAGCATCTTCTTCTATTGCACCAAATGAATTCATCAAACCATCTAAAGTATTGCTCTCCTCAGCTTTTTGAGAAGCGGTATCTTTTTTATTCAGGATGGCTTTGCCGGTATTTTTATCTATTAAAATAATAACTTCTTTGCCAATTTTTTCTGCAAAAGCTTTACTCATTTCTGTTTCTTTATCTTCCGGCTTTTCAGAATCGTAACTGGTTTGCTGCCCCATCATATCCATGGTTAAATTTATCTTACTCAGTTTGTAAGTTGTGGTAAAATTATTTTTGTCTGAGTCTTTTACTTCTACCACACTTGTACCATTAGTATTATTTTTCATTTGCATTCCCATGCCCTGCATATCTATATCCTGGGTGCTGGTAGTAATAATGGTAATTATTTGCCCTTTTGCAAGGCCAATTTTTTGAGCACTGGCAGTTGCAGAAACCAGGAGTGCTAAAAGAAGCATATTTCTTTTCATTAATCAATTTAATTTATGCGTAAAATTATTGGGTTTTTTTGATGGATAACCCATTACCCTGTTAGTATTTATATAAAAAGGGTTACTGTTTTGCAGTAACCCTTCAGAAATTTTAAATGATTATAGATTTATCCTATAACTGTTACATTAACAGCATTCATTCCTTTTTTTCCGTTTTGCAGTTCAAATTCAACCTGATCACCTTCTTTGATGTCATTGATAAGTCCGCTTACGTGTACAAAAGTTTCTTTGTCAGAATCTGAATGTTTAATAAAACCGAATCCTTTTTCTGAGTTAAAGAACTTAACTGTACCTTGATTTTTTGTGTCCATTTTTGTTTAATTGTATTGTATTAATAAAGTGCAAATGTAGGTTTTTTTAGATAACATCCTTTATTAACTTTGCTAAAATGAATAAATCCGATCTTATACTCTCTTTTCTATGGTTGTTATATTGCCTTTTTCACAGTTTATTAGCAAACAAACGTTTAAAAAACTTTTTTTCCATTCATTTAGGGTTAACTTCTGCAGTTTACAGGATATCGTATAATGCTATAGCTCTCTCTCTGTTATGCGTTTTAATTCTAATTCATTCACGTGTTAATAGCAGCATAGTCTATCAAACAAACTGGATATCTGATACAATAGCTGTTATACTTGGGCTTACGGGCATTATAATTATGTTGCTATGTATAGTTAAATATTTTAAACAGATGAGCGGGTTACAGCCAGAAAGTAAAACTGATAAATTGCAAACGGGAGGAATACATAAGTGGGTAAGGCACCCGCTATATTTTGGTACCATCTTATTTTTAGTGGCTATATCTGTGTATTGGCCAATGGTCAAGAATATACTGGTCTTTGGGATTATTATTTTGTACACTTTAGCAGGAATATGGCTGGAAGAGAAAAAACTTGTTTTGCAATTTGGTGATGCATATCTAAAATATAAGGAACAGGTGCCCATGATAATTCCCAGACTAAAAGCCAGAATAAAATAAAGAATGCATCTCTGGCAGAAATAAAAAATCCCGGCTTTTTTAATTGCCGGGATAAACTTTAAGTATATATCTTCTCTAAAAAGTCTGTTTAAAACTATTTCATTATTTTCTGTTTGTCTATTACTTCACCATTTACAATCAAACGTGCCATATACATACCAGCAGGAAGAGAAGCAATACCATCTAATTGTAAACTATTATAACCCTTGGTAATAATAGTTTTTTTATTTAATACAGGGATACCGGTAATGCTAACAACACTAATCTCTGCATTTCCGTTTTGAAAGCTGTTAAAGGCAATATTTACTTTTTCTGTAAAAGGATTGGGCGATACGCTCATGTGTACCCCGTTTGTGGATGGTAAACGAACAGCCACTGAATTGCTGTAATTTATTTTGCCGTTGATATCTACCTGTTTGAGGCGGTAATAAACAATTGATTTTTCCAGTAACTCTTTAGAGTTATCTAAAGCAGTATAAATCTTTTCAGATCCATTATCAAACCCGTTTGATACCACTGTAAAAGCTGAAAAATTGTTGCCATTAAAAGAACGCTCTATTTCAAAATCAATATCACCCGTTTCTCCATTTGTCATCCATTTAAGCGAAACAGTTTTATCCTCTAAGGAAGCATCAAAAGACAAATATTTTACAGGTAATACTTGAAAATTTGACATATTTATCTGCTTAAAATATATACAGCTAAATCTGTCCTGCATAGTAAAACCCGGGTCAGTAATATTTCCAACTCTGATTTCACTTATTTTATGCTTGTTTGTGTAATAATAGTTCATGTTGGTAACATAAGCAGATGTATCAATACCCGGAAAATTTACAACTGAACCAACAGCTTTCATATATCCACTCAGAGGAAGCAATGTAATCGTAGATACATTAGAAACAGCATATCTATTGTAATCATTTGCACCTACAAATTCCCTAACATGTTGATTATCTCCATCAACATCAATAAAAGATATTTGTGCACAATTAAATCTATGTGATTGACCATCCGCAGAATCCTTAAACTCAACCATAAAATTTATGTAGGATTCCCCAACTGTACTGGAAGTTTTTACAAATGGCTGCCATGCTTCTTTATATCCGTAAGCAGTATCATCTATATTACTTAAGGTTGCGCCACCTTCTAATTTTGTTATGGTAACATAAGCATCCACACCGGCAATTACCGACGGAAATTTGTATTGTGCATTTTGTACACCTGGGGTAGCTGTAATTAAAACTGGATTAGAAAAATTCATAGAAGGTGCAACACATTGTGCATAAGCTCTGTCAAAATTTGAAGAGAAGATTGTAATAGTAAGCAATACTTTACAAACGAATGTAGAATTACGTTTCATTTCTTTGTGGTTTGAGGTTTTATTAATCTGTATTTTATGATAACCGAGGTAATCGCCATCATAAATACAACACAAATATAGGAGGTTATTCGGAAAGCGCAATTTTTTTTGACAGTATATTTACGGTATTTAGGGTGATATTACTGTATTATTCATTTTTATTAAGTATTTTCAAAGGACTTGTACGTGAACTAACTAATTTTTTTCATTAAAACAGTAAATATTATTGAAAAAATAATATGTAGAGAATAGTAGTAAAAAGCAGCGATAAAGGCGAATAATCATTTAAATACTGAATAACAGACAGTTATAAAAATAAAGCAAGTTTGGATTTTTTTCTTCTATTAGATGTAAGATGCTCTTTCTGTTAAAGATTTTTATAATTTTCTGGCTTTTTTATGAACATTTAGGAAATTAAAAAATAATAACAACAATCGGAAACCCAAATGCCAGGATAATAAGAATAATAATTTTAAGAGATACAGATTCTTAAATTCATTCTTTTATAAACTTAAAGCGATGTTGCTTTCCATCTTCCAGAATAATTTTTCCATAATAAACACCGGATGTGAATGTAGATACATTAACAGGAACATTACCTTCGCCGTTTAGGATTTGCTTTAATACATTTTGCCCATCCGTATTACTTATACGCAATTTGGCATTGATAAATGGAATGCCTGTTTTTATGGTTAATACTTTTTGTACAGGGTTAGGATAAACAGAAATATCCAGGGTTCTAAGTATTAGAATTGTTTTTATCTCACTGTAAGTTCTTCCTTTTTCAATACCTTTTACCTCCAGCAGGTAATAAGTTTTGCCGGGTAAAGGATTCTCATCTATAAAAATATAATTTGTAACAGGTTCGTTACTTACAATACCTGCTACATAACCCAAACTGCTAAAGCTTATACTATCAGTACTTCTATATATACTAAAGCCCCCATTATTCATAACTGCTGATGTTTCCCACCGGAGTTTTACTTTTTTATCAGCGTTTAAGATGGCATTAAATACCAGCCCGGTATCCTGCAGTACTATAAAGTTTGTAGCTTCCGGCATTTGTATGTTCCGGGGTGTTTGTTGCTGGGCAAAAGAAAATATAGATAAACTGATGGATATAAAGAAGAGTGCTAAAAAATACTTTTTTTGATTTGTCATAATAAGAAAATGCTTGAAAAATGAATGGTCATTTTTCTTGTAGAGAGGTGTAGGCTGCTGTTAACAAATTATATGCCACTAACTTTATAATTGTAACAACAACAATTTTAAGTGCTCTGTAAAATTAAGCCCATTGTTTTTTATGGGCCTTAGGGATGTATGATTAAATGATGATTAAAGCAGTATTACCCTTACGCTATTTAACATTAACTTTAGCCCCATGAGAAATTTGTATAAAAGATTTGCCGGTTTAACTAACAGCCGCTATAAACTCCTGCTTTACTTTATTCTTTTTTTTATTACGGCTTCTTTTATAATAAGAACTGTTTTACTTATTTTTTCTTTTTCTAAAGCAGACATTACAATATTTTCCGTGCTTAAAATTTATGGGTTGGGGTTAATATTTGATGTTGGGGTAGTTTGTTTTATTGTAGCAGCTTATTCACTTTACCTGCTCATACTTCCACAAAAATTTAGTATCAGCTTATTTAACCGTATTGCCACCTATTGCGGTTTTTTTATTGCACTGTTGCTGGTGGTTTTTTCTTTTTTTGCAGAGTTCACCTTTTGGCAGGAGTTTGAGAGCAGGTTTAATTTTATTGCAGTAGATTATCTTATTTACACTTACGAAGTAATAAATAATATTAATGAGTCTTATC
>JAYVGA010000375.1:0-6642 GCA_043772635.1 Chitinophagaceae bacterium | reverse complement strand
TATTAATGGAGGCAAGTGCAATAGTAACTTTATAATCGCCCTGGATTAAACCTACTTTTGGAGCATAATAACTTTTAATATCCGAAACTATTGCACCAGGTAAGGCCGTAGTACTAAGATCAGTTTTTACGGTTATTACATTATTATAAGTTGTGCCATTTACTGTTTTAGTAATTTCTTTCTCTATTATACTATTAGCAACAACAACTGGTATCACTCCAAATCCGGTAACGGTTACATTTACAGTTTGCGACCATGATGTACCGACTGCAGCATTATCTTTTAAATAAAGATTTTGAATTTTAATATTATTGAGCGGTAAATTTTGAAAGCGAAAATAATCGCTACCGCTAATATTGTAGTAATCGGATATATTCCCATTCGTATGTTTAAATATCCTGTAAATCCTTTGAGATGCAGTACCCTGCTCCACAGTAGTATCTGTGCTGGTTACTGTAACGGTATCAATGACACTGGTAGATCCAATAGTTCCGGGGTTAGTAATCACATCATAAGTCCACTTGCTGCCAGTAGTTATGGTAATATATTTAATTGCAGATGCTGGCGGAATATTGTCATCGCCCTTGCCGCATGAAACGATATAAATGCACAGGATTAACGCAATAATATTTGACTTTTTCATAGATAAATCTGTTTTATTCTGTAATAATATGATTTTTTGTTTACAAATTAAATATTTACTCTTATCTTTGCGCTCCCAAATTTATGGCTAAACAGGCACTTATCAAACAGGATGGAACAATAGTTGAAGCGTTGAGTAATGCTATGTTCAAGGTTAAACTGGAAAACGGCCACGAAATACTGGCTACCATTTCGGGAAAAATGAGAATGCACTATATCCGTATTCTTCCGGGAGATAAGGTGGGAGTGGAGATGAGCCCTTACGACTTAACAAGGGGCAGGATTATATTCAGATACAAGTAATTTTAAAAGTTATTAGCTTCAAGCCGATAGCCATTAGCAAATAGATAAAACCAATAATAATGAAGGTAAGAGCTTCAATTAAAAAACGCAGTGCCGATTGCAAGATCGTAAGAAGAAAAGGGCGCCTGTATGTTATCAACAAAAAAAATCCACGCTTTAAGCAAAAGCAAGGTTAAACAAAGTCATCGTCAATAGTCACTGGTCAATATGCAAAATGACATTTGACCCAATGACTTAAAAGAATATTCAAATTAAACAAAAGAATAATTATGGCTCGTATTGCCGGTATAGATTTACCAAAAAATAAAAGGGGTGAAATAGGTCTTACTTATATTTATGGTATTGGTCGTTCTACTGCTGTTTATATCCTGAACAAAGCAAGTATCGACGTAAATAAAAAAGTAAATCAGTGGGATGATGATGAGCAAACTGCCATCCGTAATATCATCAACACAGAATTTAAAACAGAAGGTGCATTGCGCAGCGAAACCCAGATGAACATTAAGCGTTTGCTGGATATTGCCTGCTACCGCGGCCTTCGTCATCGTAAAGGTTTACCGCTTAGAGGCCAGCGTACACGTACCAACAGCCGTACCAGGAAAGGTAAGCGTAAAACAGTGGCAGGTAAAAAGAAAGTTGCTAAAAAATAAGCTAACGGCTAAAAGCTGTCAGCTTATAGCTTTTATATAATATTGACTTTTTTTTTGAATCAGCGCCAGATAGCATTAGTCAGGCAGGAGGGTTGGTTCAATCCCGGTTAAACGGGGATATATTTTTTAAGATTACCTATTTTTTTTAAATTATGGCAAAAGCACAGGGCGGCAAAAACACAAAAGCAGCCGCTAAAAAAAGAGTTGTAAAAGTAGAAAGCCACGGCGATGCTCACATTACAGCAAGTTTCAACAACATTATTATCAGTTTAACCAATAAGCAGGGCCAGATTATTTCCTGGTCAAGTGCCGGTAAAATGGGTTTTAAAGGCAGTAAGAAAAATACACCTTATGCAGCGCAGATGGCAGCAGCAGATGCAGCTAAAGTAGCTTTGGATGCAGGTTTAAAAAGGGTAGATGTATTGGTTAAAGGACCCGGCAGCGGCCGTGAAGGCGCTATCCGTTCTTTATCTCAAAATGGTATTGAAGTTTCCAGTATCAAAGACATTACTCCATTGCCACACAATGGTTGTCGTCCTCCAAAGAAAAGAAGGGTATAAAAAAAAGGTCAATGGTGAAAGGTGAAAGGTCAATGGTTAATGGTCAATAAGCCATTAATGATGAATGACTCAATGACCAATAACTCAAAATAAGAGAAGCTAAAAAGAACACAATTATTTAATAACCGGGTGCAATATTCATTTTAAGATTTTTATAATGCTGCACCGTCACTAAAAAATCAATAAACAATTATGGCACGTTACACAGGCCCCAAAACAAAAATCTCCCGCAGGTTTGGAGAACCCATTACAGGAAACGGTAAATGGCTAACTAAAAACAGTAACCCTCCCGGCCAGCATGGCGCAACCAAAAAGCGTAAAACGCTTAGCGAATATGCACTGCAGCTTAAAGAAAAGCAAAAAGCAAAATACACTTATGGTTTGCTGGAAAAACAATTCCGTAAAACTTTTGATGAAGCCAGCCGCAAGAAAGGCGTAACAGGTGAAAACCTGATTAAGTTGCTGGAAGCCCGTTTGGATAATACCGTTTACAGAATGGGTATCTCCATTAGCCGCCAGGGTTCACGCCAGTTGGTTAGTCATAAACATATCACTGTTAATGGTGAAATTTTGAATATTCCATCATACAGCTGTCAACCCGGTGATGTAATTGGACTTAAGAATAAAAGTGCTGCAAATACTGCTATTACCGGTAATCTTCGTGGAAAAAATCCTAAGTTTAACTGGGTAGAGTGGAACGAAACTGAAATGAAAGGTACTTTTATTACATACCCCGAAAGAGAAAGCGTTCCTGAAAATATTAAGGAGCAACTGATCGTGGAATTGTACTCTAAGTAAGAGCCCCACCTATCCTCCCCGAAGGGGAGGGAAATGGAAAAGATATTTGCGGAGATTGGCAAAACACAATTAAAGATGAATATAGAAATGATGTATAAGAGTGCGACGCCAATGAAGCAAAATAGAATTACTGCAGTTCGGAACAAAAAATAATTACAAAACATCCTTGTCCTCCTTTAGGGGATGGGGGCAAAAAAGCAAAATACAAATGGCCATTTTTAATTTTGTTAAACCTGATAAAATCGTTCTTCAAAAAGCAAATGACTTTGAAGCACAGTTTGAATTTCGTCCATTGGAACCAGGATATGGAGTAACCATTGGTAATGCCCTGCGCAGGGTATTGCTTAATTCACTGGAAGGTTATGCCATTATCGGTATCAATCTTTCTGGTGCCGATCATGAGTTTGCAACAGTAAAAGGTATTACAGAAGATGTAACCGAAATTATTCTTAACCTTAAACAGGTTCGTTTTAAGGCAAAGGTAGAGCATGAAGTAAATACCGAAAAAGTTACCCTTTCTATAAAAAATAAAACAGAATTTACTGCCGGCATGATTGGCGAAGCTTCTCCTGCGTTTGAGGTAATGAATCCTGATTTATTGATTTGCACACTGGATAGCAGCGCCAAGCTGGATATAGAAATTACCATTGGCCGTGGTCGTGGTTATGTGCCTGCAGAAGAGCATAAAGAAAAAAGTTCACACTTTGGATATATTCCGGTAGATGCTATTTACACCCCCATCAAAAACGTAAAATACGTTATTGAAAATACAAGGGTAGAGCAGCGTACCGATTTTGAAAAACTGGTACTTGATGTTCTTACCGATGGCACTATACATCCTGAGGAAGCAGTGAAGCAGGCAAGCCGTATATTAATTCAGCACCTGATGATCATTACTGATGAGAACATCACTTTTGATACTAAGGAAGATAAAAAAGAAGACCTGGTAGATGAACAGACTTTACAGCTTCGCAAGATGTTGAAAACACCACTGGAGGATCTCGATCTTTCTGTACGTGCATTTAACTGTCTTAAAGCTGCCAAGATAAATTCATTAAGCGAACTTGTTCAATACGAGCAGGAAGACCTGATGAAATTCAGAAACTTTGGTCAAAAATCGTTAAGCGAAATAGACCAGGTGTTACATGAAAGAGGCCTTAGCTTTGGAATGGACCTGAGCAAGTTGAAACTGGATGACGAATAAGTAATCTGGCCGATAGCCTTTAGCCATTAGCTATTAGCAGGTTCCTGCTAACGGCTACAGCTAATAGCTAACAGCTTTTCATAACAAGTAGGTTATAATTCCTGACACGGTATAACCGAATTAAAACAACAACGTCATGCGTCACGGAAACAAAGGAAATAAATTAAGCAGAACAGCCTCTCACAGAAGAGCACTGTTGATGAATCTGGGTTGCCAGTTAATTACTCACAAGAGAATTACTACAACCCTTGCAAAAGCAAAAGCACTGCGCACTTATATTGAGCCGCTAATTACAAAAACAAAAGCTACAGAAAGTAAAGAAGCTATTTCGCACAATCACCGTATTGTGTTTAGTTATCTTAATGATAAGTATGCAGTAAAAGAATTGTTTACTGTTGTAGCTCCAAAAGTTGCTGGCCGCCCCGGTGGTTATACCCGTATTATTAAACTTGGCGCACGTACCGGTGATAATGCAGAACTTGCAATGATAGAACTTGTGGACTTTAATGATATTTACGGTAAGTCTGCACCAGAATCTGCAGAGCCTGCTAAGAAAACACGCAGAAGCGGAGCTGCTAAGAAAAAAGCAGAAGGTACTGAAGAGATTGCAACTGCCGAAGTTGTTTCTACAGAAGTAAAAGGAGCAAAGAAAAAAGCTGCTAAAGCAGATGATCTTAAACTTATTGAAGGTATTGGCCCCAAAGCTGCTGAAATATTAACAGCAGGTGGCATTGTTACTTTTGCAGACCTTGCTGCTGCTACACCAGAAAGTATAAAAGCTATACTGGATGCATCGGAAGGAAACTTTAATGCAGCGGATACTACCACATGGCCAGAGCAGGCTAAATTGGCTGCTGATGGTAAAATGGATGAACTTACAGCTTTGCAGGATAAATTAAAAGGCGGAAGAGAAGAAGCATAATGCAATAATTAAAATTATATAAAAGCAAACTTAAACGGTTTGCTTTTTTTTTGAAATTTATTTTAAAACAAATTGTTTTCTTTGCATCATAATAAATAAACATGACCAATAATAAAGCAATACTTATACTGGCAGATGGAACCATTCTTCACGGAAAAGCATTTGGCAAAACCGGCACGGCTACAGGAGAAATATGTTTTAATACCGGGATGACGGGTTACCAGGAAGTATTTACAGACCCCAGTTATTATGGCCAGGTAATTATAATGAATACTGTGCATGTAGGTAATTACGGCGTTAAACCCGAAGATGTAGAAAGCAACAGTGTAAAAGTAAAAGCTGTAATAGGCCGTAACATGGAAGAAAAATACAGCCGTTTTCTTTCAGACAATTCTTTGCAGCAATACCTGGAGGCACAAAATATTGTGGCAATAGACGGAGTAGATACAAGAGCCCTGGTAGCACATGTGCGTACAAAAGGCGCTATGAACTGCATTATATCTTCTGCCGAAACAGATATTGAAAAACTTCAGCAGCTATTAAATAATGTTCCTTCTATGGATGGGCTGGAACTGGCATCTGTAGTGAGCACAACCGAACCATATACACTTGGCGCAGAAAATAATTACCTTCGCATTGCAGTGCTGGATTTTGGAGTAAAGAAAAATATTTTAAACTGCCTGGTAGAAAGAGGAGCATATGTAAAAGTGTTTAATGCCAAAACATCTTTTGAAGAACTGCAAAAATTTAATGCCCATGGATATTTTATAAGTAATGGCCCCGGAGATCCGGCTCCGATGGATTATGCCATTAAAACCGTAAAACAAATATTGGCCGCAGATAAACCTTTGTTTGGCATTTGCCTTGGCCACCAGTTACTGGCACTGGCCAGCGGTATCCCTACTTTTAAAATGCATCACGGTCACCGGGGATTAAATCACCCGGTAAAAAATATAATTACGGGCCACTGCGAAATTACCACACAGAACCATGGTTTTGGAATAGACCCCAATGCCGTGCAGCAAAATGAAAATATCGAGATTACCCATGTAAACCTTAATGATAACAGTATTGAAGGTATCCGCATAAAAAACAAAAAGGCTTTTTCAGTGCAGTATCATCCCGAAGCTACACCGGGCCCACACGACAGCAGGTATTTGTTTGATGAGTTTATACAGGCAATAAAAGCCCCCTAACCCCCTAAAGGGGGAACATTGGAGTTCAATAATCAAAACTGTTTCCTATTTTGCAGGCACTAAATATTTTGTAAACTTTAAAAAGCCCCTTTAGGGGTTGGGGCAACATGAAAATAGCAATCATCAACGGACCAAACTTAAACCTGCTGGGTAAAAGAGAAACCGATATTTACGGTAACGAATCTTTTGATGCTTACCTGCAGCAATTAAAAGCTGATTATCCTTCTATTGAGTTCAGTTATTTTCAAAGCAATACAGAAGGTGAACTGATTGATGAAATACAGCGGGTAGGTTTTTCTTATGATGGTATTGTTTTTAACCCCGGTGGTTATACGCATACATCTGTAGCCATTGGCGATGCCATTGC
>JAYVGA010000374.1:0-6953 GCA_043772635.1 Chitinophagaceae bacterium | reverse complement strand
GTAACCGGTTGCGGTATTATCGGAACCAGTAGTGTTGAAAAAAAGCGACTGCCTTCCGGTTGCTGTATTTTCATATCCTGTAATGTTGGAATAAAGCGCCGTTACTCCAATACCTGTATTATCGTATCCGGCAGTGTTGGCAGTCAGGGTTAAATTTCCAACAGCCGTATTATTAATTCCATCTGATGTTGATGCAGGCTGGTTGGCATAGAGGGCTGCATAGCCAACTGCCGTATTGCCGCTTATCCAGGCCGTGCCGCCATTACTAAAGGATTGGGTAAATAATGCGCTATTGCCGATCCCGGTATTCTGGCTTGCTGTAGTGTTGCCATTTAGTACATCAACCCCCATGGCAGTATTATTATTTCCGGTAGTATTGGAAACAAGTGCATAGTAGCCGTTTGCAGTATTGCTACTGCCGGTAGTATTGTAAAAAAGTGTAAAAGCTCCATTGCCGGTATTGTTATTTCCGGTAGTGTTGGAATAAAGTGCTCTGATGCCGTTTGCAGTATTGTTACTTCCAGTAGTGTTGGAATAAAGTACTAAATGTCCATTGGCGGTATTGTTAGACCCAATAGTATTGAACTGCCCTGACCCCAATCCAAAAAACACATTGGCGTTTGTGGGCTGTATTTCTCCTGCCCACATATTGTTTACTCTAAAACGTAAGGGCTGGTTATCTGTGGTACCAATAAAATTTGTTGAAGGATTGGTGGCTGCATTGCCCGTGAGGTTCCAGCCATTACTACCAATGGAAAGCTGGCTCCATGCAGTACCATTATAAAACCAAACACTTTTGGTATCCGTATCAAAAACCTGCAGGCCGGTGGCCGGAGATGCAATGCCCATGCGTTGTGCGGTGGTCATACGTGGTATCAACAAACCTTTGCTGGTACTGGTTACATCTAACTGCGAACTTGCATGTGGTGTGGTAGTGCCAATGCCAACCTGTGCAAAAGAAGCGTTGCAAACCACCAGTATAAAAACAACCACTGAAATAAATTGCCTGTTCATACAAATATTTTTTTATAAGTATTGAAATGGGATTATTATTTTTTACTGTATTTTTTTCAGCAGTTTTTATGCTATTCAATATTTAAAAAACTTACTTCTCCTTTTGAACTGTTTTTACCCAATGCCCCCATGATATAATTAAAACCACTTACGCCAACTGCACTGCCAAAAAAACCATTGGTTTGCCCGGTTCCATCATTTACTGCTCTTACTTTATCCCAAAAAGTGCCGGTTCGGCGATAAATATAAGCGGCACCTTCCTGGGGATGATAAGGATTTGAGCCAACGTTTTCATAAATGGCACTCACTGCAGCATACTGCCCATTAATGCTTACGCTGTTGCCGTAATTGGCATTTAATTGATTATCGTCTGCAATTAGTTTTGTTTGTTGGGTCCAGGTAGTACCACTTCGCAGAAAAATATAAGCTGCGCCCTGGTTTACAAATGCACCATCATCATAAGGAGCTCCTATAATTGCATAATCGCCATCTATACTTATGCCTGATCCAAAATAATCATCTGCAGCACCATCGGTTGCTTCTACTTTCATTTGAAATGTCCAGGTAGTGCCGCTTCTTATAAAAATAAATACCGAGCCCTGGTTGGGAAAAAACCAATCAAAATATGGAGCACCTGCAAAAGCATAATTTCCATTAATGCTTACACTGTTTCCAAAATAATCATTGAACTGGCCACTTGGATAAGTCAGTTTTGCCTGCTGCGCCCAGGTGGTACCAGTACGTGCAAAAACATAAGCAGCACCCTGGTTGGCATAGGTAATTTGTGCATTGGGTGCGCCTGCTATTATATAATCGTTATTGATGCTTACACTGGTGCCAAAATAATCGCCGATCAATCCATCTGAAGCATTTAGTTTTGCCTGTTGCACCCAGTTGGTACCCGTTCTTACAAAAATATAAGCAGCACCCTGCAGGAACCAGTTACCACTTCCTTTAGGGGATCCCACCACTGCATAATCGCCACTAATGCTTACACTGTTGCCAAAATTATCACCAGCTCCTCCATCGGAGGCGGTAAGTTTTGCCTGCTCTGTCCACAGGCCATCTTCTCTTATAAAAATATAAGCAGAACCCTGGTCTGTTTTTGTTGCAACATCATCAAGGTATGCACCTACAATAGCATAGTTGCCACTAATACTTACACTGATACCAAATTTATCTCCTGCAGCCCCATCAGATGCAGCCCGGCCAACGGGCGGGATAACCGCATCTGTACTGGTGAATAACATGGCCTGCCATTTTTGCCCGTCATATAAATAAATCGTGGATTTATCCAGATCAAAAACCAGCAAACCTGCAGCAGCTCCTGTAATGGCTTTACGCTGAACGGTACTCATACGTGGAATGAGTAATCCTTTGCTGCTGCTTTTTACATCAAGTACAGCACTGGGATTTGGTAACGATGCATCGTTATTAATGGCAACGTTTTGAGAATAGCTGCAAAGGCTGCTGAGAGAAATGAGTAAAATAAAGATCAAACTTTTCATACAAAATATTTTGTGCAGAATATTAATTTAAAAAAGGGGTGCAGGTGTTTTATAATTTTGTTTTAATGCATGTTGCATCTGCTTTACTCTTTCTCTAAAGTTTATTTCATTGCTCTTACTTCAAAAAAATATGACAGCGCTGCGTAAAAGCATAACAGTTTGTTCGCTTAATTTATTTATCTTATTCCTCCGCAACCATCAATAAATATTTTTACTTTGCCGCCCTGTGTTGCTTTAAAGCCAGGGGCTAAAATAATTTTAACCCCGGCATCTATTTTTACAATGGTAGATGCGTTTCCGTTTATAATTCCGTTTGCAGTAATTTGATTAGTGGCTTCGTATTGATAAACTCCCTGAAAAGGGATAGGCCCGACAGTGAGGTCAGAAAAACAACCGATGCAATTTGTTAAGCAATCATTGCCATCTACAAATGCCCTTATTGCCTGACCAGGCAAAGGGCCAAAACCATTATTAAAATTCACAAACTGACCCGGGCCAAGACAATAGCTCATAAAAGTACCACCATTTACAGGAGCAGGCCCTGCAGAACACGCACCTTCCATGGGTGCACAATTATCAATTGCTCCAAAAACATTGGGATTGGTAGATAATAACCAATTGCAACTGTGTGTATGAAAAGAACCAAGCAGATGCCCAATTTCATGTATGAAAATATATACTTCTTCCTGTCTTGCAGGAACAGGAAAATTTTGATAGTTTCCAAAATAATTAAGATCGTTGTAAATAAAACTGCCGTGATTCCATACAGGATTAGGATTGGGATTATAGTTGCCGCATACATTTGGTGCTATACCTTTTGCCCAGCCATAGCCTCCGGCTACACCAGAATTGCCATTAGCTCCGTCATTCCAGTCTAGTAACATTGCCATATTGCCCCAGTAATTATTTTGATAATATGCAGCAAATGTTTGTATACCCAATTCTCTTGTGGTTGTAGTAAATGGTATGGTAGATGTCCATACATTTATTTCAGAAATGCCTACATGCAGCTGTTCATTATTAAATGCAGTTCTTATATCATTCCATATTGCATAAATATTGTTTACAGTATTTTGTACACTGCTGCCATAATGAATAAAAAGATTTTCAGTACAATCTACAAAAACAAAAATGCATTTATCTGAAGGGTTTGCAACTTTACTATTGTTGCGGTTTTGCATTTTGCCAAGTCTTTCTATATCATTTTGTGTAGGCGGCAAAGTGCCGCAGGAAAATGGTTTTGAAGGAAATTTTGTATCACGGGAATTATATAAAATATAATTATTGGTATTTGCACTCACTTCTTTTTCCAGGCTAAAACTTATACCGGGCAGTATTGCCTGCATGGAAATAAAATCCGGCGCTACGGTAAGCATTACATTGTTTTTTCCTTCATAGCCCCTTATGCTGCCTTTGTATAATAACGGGATAGCAATATCTGAACTATATGTAGCATTATTAATTTTTACCTTAATATCGCTCATTGGCTGCAGCACCATATCTGCCAGTACATCATTGTTGTTTTCATCTTTCAACGGTAAGGCAAACTCTACATTTTTTGAAGTATATAATTCGGTTACTGTTTGATTATTCAGCTGAACTTCCTGGTATTTTCCAAATTCTTTTTCCGATCTGTTCAAACTGTTATTCCATAGTGGCGATATTACTTTTATATTCTGCGAATAACAGGTTATGAAAAAAAGAAAAAATATTATGAGAAGAAAGATTACTTTTTTCATTTTATTTTTTTTAGAAGTTTTTTATTTCTGTTGTTTTTTCAGCGCATCAACTTCTTTTTTCAGTGCTATAATGTACAGCGTCAGTTCCTCTATTTTCTCCATCATTTTCTTTTGCGTATCTCCAAGCTGCAGGCCGTTCTTCACAACTTCTGCAGCAGATGGAATGCCGGGCAGGTGATTATTTTGCTCAATAAATTTTTCAACCTCATCCAGAGGTTTAAGCCGATAGTTTTTATCAAACACATAATCTGCCCAACCGTTTTCTACTGTTACTTCTGTGGTTCTTATTTTGCCCAATACAGATAATTTATAGGTAGGGTTAACGGTGCCTATACCTATGTTTCCATTTGGCAGGATGGTCATTAAAGCACCGCCGTTATTTGCAAAAAGATTAAATGCGTGATTGCTTTTTGTACCTATCCAGCCACCCGTAGCGCCTCCAAAATTTCCTATCCATGTACCTACTGTAACACTGCCATTTGTATTGGTATGTGTAAGCCCAAATCCCTCTGACTGTACCGTAAATTTATCTATAGCCGGGGCATTGTTATCTCCTACTGCAACATTGCCATTAGGGAAAATATGCATTCTCCCTAACCCTCCTGCATTAAAACGCATGATGTGATTGGTAGATGTGCCTAATGCTGCTGAAACTCCGCCAATGCCTTCTATCACCACAATGGAATCAACTCCGTTTCTACCCACATGTTTCCAGCCTAAAGTGTTGTAGGGCGTTTCAATAGTTAATTTTACTGAAGGGTTACTTGTTCCTAACCCCACATTCCCATTATTATTATTAAAAATATTACCGCCATTTGCATCCCAGAAACCACCACCGCCGCTACTGCCTTTGCTGCTGCTTTTTACAATCCATTTTTGTTCGGTGCCATCGTACTGAAGGGTTACCATTCCTTTATTAATGATAATCATATCGGCATTGGTGCCGGTTACAATCTGTTCTGCAACTGTTGCATTTACATTATCCTCATTGTTTAACTGCATGGCAAAACCACTAAGATTAAATAAAGTAATCAGCCTGCCCTCAACACCGGCGGTAATACCGGCAATGGTAAAATCTGCCAGTGGGCCGGTAACCCGGTAATTACTAAAGCGGGTTGTATTTACATCAAGTGCAGGCGTAATACCATCGGCTACGGCCATTTCAGCGGTGCGGAAAATAATATCTCCGTTTACATCCAATGCTGCCTGTGGTGTTTCGGTATTTACGCCTACATTCTGGCTGATGCAGTTTGCAGCAAAAAATAATATGCTGGCAAAAAAGGCAATTAATTTTTTCATGATGGTATGTATAATTGTGGTGAATATTTTTTGTGGGGTGTATTTTTTAGCAATTGCATTTAATATTTATTACAACTGCTGTGCAGGAAATAATTTTTTTGAGTGTGAAACTATATACCCTTGCAATAGCTTAAAACCTGTACTGCGTAACTGGCTGCCCAATTTGAGCAGGAGGCTGCCAATAGATTTTATACTGATGGAGTTAACTAAAATAAAATGATGAGTTTTGATTTATTTATATTTTGAAAAAATAAAAACAGGGTTTTAAAGTGTTTTTTAAATGCACTTTAAAACCCTGCTAAATTTTATAGGGATTTAATATTTTTTATTGGCAAACACCCGGAAAACCTGTAGTAGCACAGCCTGCAATGCGTGCATGAAAATATGAACCGGGCGAGGCAGTAAAGCCCGGCGAAATTGTAATACTATTGCCTGCCTGGTACATACCGTTTGATCCGTTTTGATAATTGATAACCGTACCGGATGTTGTGGTAATATTATCGCTTACCAGGTAAATTCTTATACCGTTATTGGGCACAGTGTAATTAAGCCCCAATACTATTGCTGCAATACCGCCGCAGGTGGTACCGACCGATGCAGTTATGTCATCGCCTGCATCAAAGAAGTGTTTGCTGATGGTATTTATAACTGGTATCATATGAACTGCATCACTCATAAAACCTCCGGCTACAGATATCTGCACATTTGCCGGGTCATTTGGTCTGCGGATTTCAGTGTGAAGGTGAGGGCCGGAAGCCTGGCCTATTTCACATTCGTATCCCAGAAAAGTTCCGGCACATACCTGGTCGCCTACCTGCAGGCCTGCAGTAACAGTTGTGCTAAATTGTTTCATGTGGCTATACTTGCTCCACTCTCCATTGCTGTGTTCTATCCATACATAATTATTAAAATCGGCACAATCAGGATCGCAGGCCGGTGGTTTTGTATTGTGGTTATCTACAATGCGGCGGATGATGCCCTCTGCTGCAGCCACAATGGAATAATTGGCAGAGCAACTGCTGCCATTATCATAACCACTCATATCGTACCTGCCCACAGGTGTATGTGTAAGATGATCCCGGCTTATGTGCACTTTGGTATTACTTGCGTAAGGCACCCGGTAAACATTTTCCGATAATTCAAACTGCGGTTGTGCATATATTTTTATCAGGCTGAAAAAATATATACAAACAAAAAAATATTTCATAAAATAATTTTTAAAAAATTACTGGCAATAAACGCCCGGGCGCAGCACTACATATCCCGAGGAAGGAGCAAAAGTTACGCCCACGCCTACTGTTATTTCCCTGCTGCTAAAATTTACTTTTGCACTACTGTTTGCCAGGTAGGTACCCGCACTAAAACCAATACTGTTTCGGGCAGCATAGTTTGC
>JAYVGA010000373.1:0-6162 GCA_043772635.1 Chitinophagaceae bacterium | reverse complement strand
CCGGTGTTTTGTGCTGGTTTTGCAAACCTGTTGTTGCCAGCCTGCGCAGGTCTGTTTGTATTATTACCTCCGGCATTGCGGTTATCCTGCATTGGCGGCCTGTTGTTACCAGGTCTTGCAATACCTGCACCCTGACCCTGCTGTCCCTGGGAACCTCCGCCAGCTTGCGGGCGGTTTGTGCCTTGCTGCTGCTGTTGGCCACCACCGGGTTTTTTATGTATGGGTATGCGCTTGCGCTTATGTTTTTCGTCGTTATCTTTTTTGGGACGGGTATCATTATCTACCGGTAATTCTATTTTCCCCATAATCTTGGGCCCGGTTAATCTTGCGGCAAGTATGTTTTCTATTTTTGCAGGCTCTTCCGGATTAATTTCGGGAGCAACTTCCGCCACCGGAATTTCTTTTACCGGAGCTTCTGCAACTGTCTCTGCTTTTTTCTTAGGTTTTGATGTTTCTTCCCCAGGAGCAATTATATCTTTTTCTTTTGCTTTGGGTGCATCAGCCACCGGGTCTTCTTTTTTCTTTGCCGATTTTTTTGGCCGGGTAGAAGAATCAATTGCATCAAGATCTATTTTGTGTAAAAGGGTTGGCCCTTCCAGTTCCGGAGCTTCAATTTTTGTAATACCATTTTCTTCTACTTTTCCCTCTTCTGGTATTTCTTTCTTTTCCTCAACTTTTGCCGCTACAGGTTCTGCAGGCTTTTCTTCTGTAGAGGACCTTTCTTCAATCACAGGTTTTTCTTCGGCCACAGGCTTTTCCGGTATAACCGGTTTTTCTTCTACTGCAGGTTTTTCTTCTGCTTTGGCCCTGGCTTTTTCTTCTTTCTTTTTTATAGAAAGATCTTCTTCATCTTTTTTCTTTTTGGCTTCGCCAGATGCACCTTTTGGTAAATCTATCTGTTCTGCTTTTTGCTTTGCAGCCTTATCCTGCTGAAATTCTCCCTGCAGTACACGGTACATTTCGTCTGATAACTTAGTGCTGGGATTTAAATTGTCACCATTAAAATTTTTAGACACAAGAAAATCTATCAGTGTATGGGTACCGATGTTAAACTCCTTGGCCGCAGCCATCAATCTGGGTGTGTTTACTTCTGACATTCTTTGTTTTTTGCAATTTATTTATCCGGTAAATAAATGCTATTTTCTATTTTATTATGATGGAACAGTATGGCCAGAGGGCCATGCTTATTCTTTTTCAAACTCTTCTTTTAATATTCTGCGCAGATCTTCAATAGTTTCCTTTTCAAGATCTGTTCTGCGTTCCAGCTCTTCGGGGGTAAGATCAAGCACAGAGCGGGCCGTATCGCAACCCACTTTTTTAAGTGTTTCAATAACCCAGGGTTCAATTTCATCGCTAAATTCTTCCAGGTCTATATCAAAGTCATCTGCTTCATCTTCGGTATCACGGAAAACATCAATCTCATACCCTGTCAACTCGCATGCCAGTTTAATGTTTACACCCCGGCGGCCAATGGCCAGGGAAACCTGGTCGGGCTTTAGATATACATTGGCGTGCAGTTTTTCTGTATCTAAATCTATGGTAGTAATTTTTGCCGGAGTTAAGGAACGCTGAATAAGCAATTGTGTATTGGCCGTCCAGTTTATCACATCAATATTTTCATTTTTTAACTCCCGTACAATACCATGAATACGGCTTCCTTTCATACCTACGCAGGCACCTACAGGATCTATCCTGTCGTCGTAACTTTCTACGGCTACTTTGGCTCTTTCTCCCGGATCCCTAACAATCTTTTTAACAACAATGAGGCCATCAAAAATTTCGGGCACTTCTATTTCAAGCAGTTTTTCTAAAAACAGCGGGCTTGTTCTTGATAAAATAATAACCGCCTGGTTATTTTTAAGTTCTACTTTTTTTACAACAGCACGTACATTTTCTCCTTTCTTAAAATAATCGGCAGGTATCTGCTCAGATTTTGGCAGCAGCATTTCATTACCGTCTTCATCCAGAATCAACACTTCTTTTTTCCATACCTGGTACACTTCGCCACTTACGATTTCGCCAATGCGGTCTTCGTATTTTTTTATAAGAATATTTTTCTTTAAATCGTTTATACGTGCCGCCAGTGTTTGTTTACCTGCAAGAATAGCCCTGCGGCCAAACTCTTTCTGAATGTCTACCGCTTCATACAATTCTTCGCCTACGCTGTAATCGGGTTCTATCTTAACAGCGTCCTTCAATTCAATTTCGGTAAGGGTGTTGTATAAATCATCATCATCTACAATGGTACGGCGGCGGAAAATTTCCAAATCACCTTTTTGGTCATTTACGATAACATCAAAGTTATCGTCGCTTCCATATTTTTTACGAATCAATGTTTTAAAAACATCTTCCATTACTTTCATTAAAGTAGGGCGGTCTATATTTTCCGCATCTTTAAATTCCTGGAAGGAATCAATTAAGTTAATACTTGCCATAATCCTCGCCGGCCTCACTGATAAACCCCGCCGGTATTGGGTTTTTTGTTAATTAAAATTTTATCAGAACTTTTGTTTGCTTGATATTTGAAATTGGTATTTCTTCATTTTTCAAAAGTAGTTTTTTGCCTTTGCCTTCTGTTGTTTCTACCGTTATCATCTCTTCTGTTACTTCCAGCAATTTGCCGGTAATCTTAGTATCATCTGCCAGCACTACTTCTACTTCCCTGCCTTTGTTTTTTACATATTGCCTCTGCTGCTTTAAGGGTTCTCCAATACCCGGGCTTGATACCTCCAGAGAAAAATCCCCATCCGGAAAAAAACCCATTTCTTCCATAATCTTATATAGGGCACGGTTTATTTTAATACAGCGCTCAATACCCAAACCTCCATCAGCATCAAGGTAAATTTTAATATTATTAATAGGCTTTACCTTTATTTCTATTAAAAAAATATCCTCTTCAAGCAGGGGTATTAAAAGTTTCTGTACTGTTTCTATCAGGTTTAAACTGCTCATAATGCTGTAAAAAGCAGAAGGGAACAACCCTGTTCCCTTCTTTCTGTTTCTTTTTTCCGCTGCAAATATATAAAACCTAACACTATCAGCCAAACAATAAGGGCAAAGGCGGTAAAATAGCATGTAGCCTGCCCAAACAGTAAGGCGATGGATGTGTAAAATTTAACAGTAAAATATTTTAACCGCCGTTACCTTTGTGCTATGAATATTTTTAAACTGCTCTTTGAGCTTTTTATATTTTACCTGCTTTATAAACTGGTGTTTGATTTTATCATACCCGTTTACCGTGCCAGCAAACGTATGAAGGACCAGGTGAGCGATATGCAGCAAAAAATGCGGGAGCAACAGCAAAGACAGCATTACAATGAAGAAAGTTATGTAAGCAACAAGTCTTCTAAAGCTGCGCCAGGTAAGACTCCCGGCGAGGATTATATAGATTATGAAGAGGTGAAATAACTTTCATATAGAATAAGACAGGTCCTCAATTTTTTCTCCGGGCACCAGCAGGTGCGTTGCAAACCCCAGTGTTTTAGCCGTGTTTATATTGTTATACGAATCATCTATAAATAAACTTTCGGCTGCAGCTATGCCTGCATCTGCCAGCACAAATTTAAAAATATCTTCTTCGGGCTTGCGCATACCCACTTTGTGCGAATAATAAGCTTTTTTAAAATAATCATCCAGTTGGGGCTGGCCTGTTTGGCTGGTAAAAATTTTATTAAACACCTCCTTGTGAATAGCATTGGTATTGCTGAGCAGGTATAGCTCATAGCGTTTGCCCAGCTGCTGCAGAAATACGAGGCTTTCTTCCCTAAAGTCCAGCAGCATGGCATTCCAGGCCATGCTTATATCTTCACGGTTTATTTTTCCATTGGCCATTTTAATCATATAGTCATAAAAAGAATCATTACTTATCGTGCCCGTTTCCAGTTTGGTAAATACTGCGTCGGAACTGTACTGGCTATACATTTCTTTAAACTGCGCAAAACCTAACTGATGAAAAGCTTTTTCGGTTTTATAATAATCAATATTAAGCAGCACGCCACCAAGATCGAAGATTATATTTTTAAGAATAGCCATAATATTTTAAAATTCGTTTCGGCAAATATCTGAATTTACTTACTTTTGCCAACTGTTATTAAAAATAGCAGGGCCTATAGCTCAGTTGGTTAGAGCATCTGACTCATAATCAGAGGGTCCCAGGTTCAAATCCTGGTGGGCCCACAATAAAAGAGTTCCGGTTTTGGAGCTCTTTTTTATTTCATTACATCAAACAGATAAGGGAGACTTAAAAAATCCTACATTATCCCTGGCAGCAACAAAGACTAATAATCACGTGCTGTATTATCTGCAAAAAAAAGCTCAAACTTCAAACTGCTGCAGGTGATGATCTATATGTTTAAACATTGCTTTTCCCCATTGCTCCTGGGTAAATGTGCCAAACATGGGGTGCGGAAATTTACCCACCTGCCCCGGGCCCTTTGTGTAAAATGTATGTATCATTTCCATTAACTCCTGTTTTTCTTTATTAAAATCTCTTTGATCTTTTATAATAAAGCTGGGGGCAGTGGGCAGATTTTTTTTCCATGGCTCTTCATTATACAATTTAGATTTAAGAGCCCAGCCTAATAAAATACCCAGCAGCATGCGGGGCATTGGTTTTTCGCTAAGGGGAACTTTAAAAGCTTCTTTGCAGTGCGCCAGTATTTGTGCCGCATCCATTTTGCCCCATTGGCGCTGCGTTTGATAGGTTAGGTTGTTCATTCTTTCTACAACACTATTGTAGGTAGCAGTGTCAAATAAATTCTGCATAAGATTATTTCTTTGGTTGTTGTAAAGATTGCAAAAAACTTTCTGCATTTGCAAGATCTGCGGGCACATCAATTTTTACAGTTGCTTCATCGGTTTCTATCATGCGGATGCGTATACCGTTGTGCAGGTAACGGAGCTGCTCCAGTTTTTCTACCTGCTCTGTTATTGCCGGAGGCCAATGGGTAAATTTAATTAAAGCCTCTTTTCGAAATGCATACACACCAATATGTTCAAAATAATCAGGTAATATATTTTCGTCTCTTTTAAACGGAATTACACTGCGGCTGAACAATAAGGAATCATTGTTTTTATCTACCAGAACTTTTACATAATTGGGATCGGCCACCAGGTTATTATCTGTAAATTTTTTCATCAGTGAAGCTACCTGTACTGTTTCATCGTTAAAAGCCTCAAGTAATTTTTGCAGCGTAATTTTTTTCACAAAGGGTTCATCGCCCTGTACATTTAAAATAATATCTACATCTACACCTGCTGCGGCTTCTGCTATGCGGTCGCTTCCGCTTTCGTGTGGGCGCAGGCTCATGATGGCTTTGCCACCATGAGAACTAATTTCTTTATAGATGATTTCATGATCGGTTACCACGTATACTTCATCAAATAATCCGGTGGCCAGGGTATTATCGTAGGTGTGACGTATTACTGTTTTATTGCCCAGTGGCTGCATCAATTTATAAGGAAACCTTGTGGCAGCGTAGCGTGCCGGTATCATGGCCATTTTTTTCATGCAGTAAAAATACAACGCAAATGAATGAAAAGTGTTGTATTAAAAAGATGGGGGCAGTTCAGCATAAACCTGCTTGCAGTTTGTGCAGCGGTATTGTTTGCTGTAAGTTTCTGTTTGGCCGTAGGCAATTTGATTTTTTAATTTATCCCAAAAGCCGGTTGGATTATTTCTTTTTTCCTGCATAACCAACGAAAGACTTTTGCAGTTTGGGCAGGGGATGGAAGCAACATAATCGTCTTCTGCTTCTTTTATCAAACCGGTAGCTTTTTCAAAATCTTTTTCATCTACCATTAATTTAATGCCTCCAATAGCTGGGTTCAGGAGAGGATCTATTGTTACGATATGCTCATCTTTTAAATGACAATTAATTTCATTTTCCTGCAAATGGCCCAGGGCCATATTGGCCAGCAGGTAATTATCGTAGGAAGCTATTTGTTTAAAATTCATAGAATACATTTTTCTGTTTTAATTTAAAAAATAACTTTTGCCCGCAATAATTTATCGCTGATAAAAATTTAAATTGAAAAATAAATGCACTATTTATTAGTGATGAATAACTCAAATACTATGGGTTAGAAACCCATAGGTTGAAAGCATTGACTAAAAGTCATTTGATTGTAGGCTAAAGCCTATTGAAAATCTTAAACTAAAAG
>JAYVGA010000372.1:0-4880 GCA_043772635.1 Chitinophagaceae bacterium | reverse complement strand
AAAGATCACCAAAGCCTTTGTTTCTATCTTGAATAAAGTAGGGATCAATTATGCTATACTGGGCAAAGAAGAAATGTGTACCGGTGATCCTGTTCGCAGAGCGGGTAATGAATTTGTGTTTCAGATGATGGCTTATCAGAATATACAGCTGCTAAATGGATACGGTATAAAAAAAATTGTAACTGCATGCCCTCATTGTTTTAATATTTTGGCAAATGAATATCCGGAGCTGGGCGGTACTTACGAAGTAATTCATCATGCCACTTTTTTGCAGCAGCTGATAGATGAGGGAAAAATAAATATGAAAGAAGGGGGGGTGTTTAAAGGAAAAAAAATAACTTATCATGATAGCTGTTACCTGGGCAGGGCCAATAATATTTATGAAGCACCCCGCAAAGTGCTGGAAGCAATGGATGTAGAACTGTTGGAAATGAAACGCTGCCGCAGCAATGGCCTTTGTTGCGGGGCTGGTGGTGCACAAATGTTTAAAGAAGAAGAAAAAGGAGATGTGCGCATAAACATAGAACGCAGCAACGAAGCCATGGAAACGGGTGCCACAGTAATTGCTGCTGCCTGCCCTTTTTGCAACACCATGCTTACCGATGGTGTAAAAAACAAAGCCAGGGAAGATGATGTAGCTGTGATGGATATTGCAGAACTTGTGGCTGCAAGTATGTAAGGTAACTTATGAATGGTATGAAAATTTAGTACACATTCTAAACGCCTAAACTTCTAAACCATCTAAACCTCTAAACAAAGAATGCAGTAAAAAAATATTACTTCCTTCTAAATAATTTTTATACAATGAATCTGAATATACAACAGCATTTGCCCCAGTATTTTAACGACAGCTCTAAAGTGTGGATATACCAAAGCAGCCGCATATTTTTAATAAGCGAAGCATTGGAAATGGAAGATATGCTGCAGGATTTTGTAAGCAACTGGAAAAGCCATGGTGCACCGGTAAAAGGTTTTGCTAATTTATTTTTTGGGCGCTTTATTGTTTTAATGGCAGATGAAACGGCTACAGGTGTAAGTGGATGCAGTACTGACAGCTCTGTTCACATTATTAAAGCCATAGAAAAAAAATACAACACAGATATGTTTAACCGGCAATTGCTCAGCTTTATTGTAAAGGATAAAATTGAACAACTCCCGCTTTCACAAATACCTTATGCCATCAGCAATAATTTTATTGATGAAAACACTTTGTATTTTGATAACAGCATCACTACAAAACAACAATTAGAAACCGGTTGGATTGTTGCAGCCGGCCACAGCTGGCTGAAGAAAATGTTTAGTGCGGTTTAATGGCAATTATAATGCAGAACTTTAATGCCGAATATTCAATATCCTATATCCAATATCCCAATATCAACTATCTAATATCTAATACCTGATATCAAATGTTTAAATTTTACAACCCTCTTAGCAATCCCATCTCCTGATTTTCCTATTTGCCCCATTTGCTCATCTGCATATTTGCCCATTGCCCTTTTGCACATTTTGATTAAGCGCTGCTTAGAGTTGTGTAAATTTTTACATAGTATGGGGTATTTAATTAAGGGGAAAATATCATTAATAAAAAAAAAGCATTTTCTTCATTATTATTATATTTATGGTACGGTTTTAAGCTATGTTGTATAAATATATTTATTAACTAAAATTGCTTATGCTTTTTTATATCCCCCCTTATACAATGCTATTAAAAAATATCATACTTTTTTTTGTTTTTACTCTGGCAGGTTTTTTATCCCATGCTCAAACTGGCGCATTAGAAGATACAGCTTTAACCGTTACCATGCCCGCTTCCGATAAATATCATAAAAACAGTTTTTATAAATTTTTGTGGGGACAACATTACAGGAAAGACTGGCACACGCCGGTAACATTTAAAAAAACATACCTGGATACTTTAGCCGGTGGGTTGCAACCATATCAAACGGGTGGCGGAAGACAAAGTAAATCTCTGCGGTTGAGGGATAAGGATAAAAGAGAGTATGTTTTACGAAGCATTGATAAAAGTTTTGGAGAAGCACTACCTAAAATTGCACAGGGCAGTTTTTTAGAAAACATTGCTAACGATCAGGTTAGTTTTGCACATCCTTATGCTGCAGTAATTGTAGCACCCCTGGCAGAAGCTGCAGGTATTTACCATACCAATCCGCAATTAATGTTTATACCCAAACAAAAAGCACTAAACCAATTTAAGGATAGCCTGGGTAATACCCTTTATCTTTTTGAGCAGCGCCCAGATGAGGATTGGAGTACGGCTCCCAATTTTGGTAATTCGAAAAATATTATCAGTACAGAAAATATGCTGGAGAAAATTTTAGAAGATAATGACAAAACTGTAGATCAGAATGCTTTTGTAAAAGCCAGGTTATTTGATATGCTCATAGGCGACTGGGGGCGCCATGATGATCAGTGGAGATGGGCAACATTTAAAGAAGATAAAAAAACTTTGTATGTACCCATACCAAGGGATAGGGATAACGCATTTACAAAAACAGATGGATTTTTATTAAATATGCTTCTCAAATCTGCACATGTAAAACATATGCAATCGTTTGATTACAAATTAAAAAATGTAAAAACATTTAATTTTCCTGCACGCAATCTCGATCATCATTTGATGAACCAGGTAACCCTTAACCAGTGGGTGGCTATTGCCAATGATTTGCAAAGCCGCATAACAGATGGGGTTATAGATGATGCAGTGCGGCATTTACCGGCAGAAGTGTACCAGGTATCCGGGCCGGATATTGCTGCAAAACTTAAAAGCCGAATTAAATATTTAGATACTTATGCAAAAGATTATTTTTTATTCTTATCGCATGAGGTGGAAATTACAGGTACGGCAGATGATGATTTTTTTGAGATAAAAAGATTGTCTGATACAGAAACCGCTATTAATATTTTTAAAATAACGGATAAGGGAAATATTAAAGACAACCCTTTTTACAGCAGGGTTTTTAATAATAAAGAAACAAAAGAAATAAGAATATATGGTATTGATGGAAATGATAAATATGCCATCAGCGGCAGCGTAAACAAGAGTATTAAACTCCGTTTAATTGGTGGCCCCGGCAAAGATATATACCAGGATTCTTCAGCCATAAAAAAGAATGGGCGGCGTACTATTATTTATGATGATTATAAAAATGAAATAACAAAATCGGGAGAAACGCAATTGCATCTTAGTGACGATACAGCAATACATGAGTACAAATATGATTATTTTAAACCCAACAAAAAATCTATAAAGCCTACCGTGTTTTACTCTAATGAAGACCGGATTTTTGTTGGATTAGCATACCGCTATCAAAAACAACAATGGAGAAAAAACCCTTTCGGTTTTCAGCACAGGTTAGATGTAAAATATTCTCTTGGGCAAAAAGCATTTAGCTCTACCTACCAAAGTAATTTTACAGAACTATTGGGTAATTGGAATGTAAATCTTTTTGCTAACTACGACCAGGTGAGATGGACAAATTTTTATGGTCTTGGCAATGAAACTTTACTTACCACAACCGACCGTGATTTTAACCGGGTACGCAGCCGACAGTTTATTGCAAAAGCCGGAGTGGAAAGAGTGTTTAATTACAGGCATAAAATTGTTTTTAATCCTTTTTACCAGGCCTATAATATAATAAAAGATACGGCCAGGTTTTTAGCAAAAACACCATCCCTGCTTGCAGCACAAACATATAATTTACACCAGTATGCCGGAGCAGAACTACACTACGTTTATCAGCACCTAAACGATTCTGTTTTGCCCACCAAAGGTTTTGCCTTTACTGCAGGAGCAAATTTTTCTCACAATCTAAAAGAAGCAAAAAGAAATTTGGGCAAATTTGTTGCAGAAGCCAATGCCTTTTTACCCCTCTCAAAAAAAATAAACCTGTTTGTAAAAGCGGGCGCTACAACCCTTACCGGCAAGCCGGAATTTTATCAGTACAATATTGTGGGTACAACCGAAACTTTAAGGGGTCATCAGAGAGATCGTTATTATGGAAACAGCACCGCTTATAATCAAAATGAACTGCGATGGATAAGTAAAGTGCGGTCTCATATTTATAATGGTAAAATTGGTTTTTTTGGCTTGTATGATGTGGGCAGGGTTTGGCTCTCCGGCGAAAAAAGTACTAAATGGCACAACAGTTATGGCGGCGGAATTATCCTCTCGCCCTTTAACCTCATAACAGTAAGTGTGGCTTATGCAATATCCGAAGAAGATAAAAATATCCATTTCCGCCTTGTAAAAGTTTTGTAAAAGAGATGAGGAATGTTAATTAAGTGTGACATCCTGTCATTGATAATCTTTATTTAGGTTATATTTGCCCTCTAAAAATTTACCATACTTGCAGGATCTTCTTTTAAATAAAAAACACGACGAGGCAAAACAGGGCGAGGCTTTTGCCGGGCTAACAGCAGGTATTAATACTCCAGATAAATATTTTTACATAGAGAGTTATGGCTGTGCAATGAACTTTGCTGATAGTGAAGTGGTAGCATCTATTTTACAAAAGCAGGGTTATGGAGCCACTACACAAACAGAGCAGGCCGATCTTATACTTATTAACACCTGTTCTATCAGGGAAAAAGCCGAAGAAAAAGTGCGGCAGCGTCTTACCACATTCAGGCTGCTTAAAAAAAGCAGGCCCGGCCTGGTAATAGGCGTACTTGGGTGCATGGCAGAAAGATTAAAAGCAAGCTTTTTAGAGGAAGAAAAACTTGTAGATATTGTAGTAGGCCCCGACTCTTACCGCAGTCTGCCCGCTCTTGCAGAAGAAGCTTATACCGGCCAAAAAGGAGTAAACGTTTTATTAAGCCGTGATGAAACCTATGCAGATATTGCCCCCATCCGCCTTAACAGC
>JAYVGA010000371.1:0-4818 GCA_043772635.1 Chitinophagaceae bacterium | reverse complement strand
AAGGCATAAGAAACTGGTGGCTGGTATTGCTCTGTATTATTATTGCCCTGGCGGTAAGCAGGCTTGCAGTAGCCGTAATAAACTGGCTTTCTACCTTACTTGCAAAACCATTTTTATTACCCCGCATGAATTTTTCAAACGGTATTCCGCAGGAGTTTCGTACCATGGTGGTTATTCCTACTCTGTTTAATACCCTGGATGGTATTAACGATTTGGCAGAAGGGCTGGAAGTGCGTTTTCTGGCCAACAGGGATGCTAACCTTCAGTTTGCGTTGTTAACCGATTTTAAAGATGCTGCCACAGAAACCCTGCCCGAAGATGAGAGCCTGCTGCAGGCAGCAAGAAATAAAATTGTTGAACTCAACAGTAAATACGGCCGCCAGGTAAATGATACTTTTTTTCTTTTTCACCGGCCACGCAAATACAATAAAAAAGAAAAAAAATGGATGGGCTACGAGCGCAAGCGGGGTAAACTGGGAGAATTAAATGCCCTGATAATGGGTAAAGAAAATAATTTTTTTTCACTTATTGTTGGCGAAGCATCTGTGTATACATCGGTAAAATTTATTATCACTTTAGATACCGATACCCAGTTGCCCAGAGATGCCGTATGGAAACTGGCCGGCACACTGGCACACCCGCTTAATCAGGCATTTTACAACAAAAAGAAAAAAAGGGTTACAGAGGGTTATACCATTTTACAACCCAGGGTCTCTAACAGCCTGCCGGCTAACAACAGTTCGTTATATGCAAAAATGCATGGCAACGAACCGGGTACCGATCCATACACAAAAGCTACTTCCGATGTGTACCAGGATCTGTTTAAAGAAGGCTCTTTTATTGGTAAGGGCATTTATAACATTGCTGCTTTTGAAGAAGTGCTCAATGATAAATTTCCTGAAAATTCTATCCTCAGTCACGATTTGCTGGAAGGCTGTTATGCCCGTTCCGGCCTGGTTACCGATGTGCAGTTGTATGAAGAATATCCTAACAGGTATTATACAGATATGCAGCGCAGGCACCGCTGGATAAGAGGCGACTGGCAAATTGGTAACTGGATATTACCCTTTGTTCCGGGGCCGGGTAAAAAAATATTTAAAAACCCGCTCTCGCTGCTTTCTAAATGGAAGATATTTGATAATATCAGGCGAAGCCTTGTGCCGGTAACCATACTTTTATTACTCTTGTACGGCTGGTGTTTTTCTGAAGCTCCGATGTTTTGGACAACAACCGTTTTACTTATTGTACTGCTTCCGGCTATTATTAACCTGGTGTGGACTTTATTCAGCCGCCCGGCAGATGTAATTTTTTCGCAGCATTTTATTTTTTCTATAAAAGCTGCAAGCAACCAGTTTTTTCAGCATGTAATAGAATTGGCCTGCCTGCCTTACGAAGCACATGCCAATGCAGATGCGGTATTGCGAACACTGTGGCGCATGTTTTTCAGCCATAAAAATTTATTGCAATGGAACCCTTATCACAGTACGCTTAACAGCAACAAAACCATTGCCGATTCATACAACACCATGTGGGTAGGCCCCATGATTTCTATAGTAATATTTTGTTACCTCACCCTGTATGCACCACTCACTTTAATTTTTGCGCTGCCCTTATTAATTTTATGGACAGTTGCGCCATTTATAACCTGGCTTATCAGCCGCCCGTTTTCTCCCAAAAAAGATACTGTTACCACAGAGCAAACAATTTACCTGCGCATGCTGGCCCGCAAAATCTGGTTCTTTTTTGAAACCTATGTTACAAAAGAAGATAACTGGTTACCGCCAGATAATTATCAGCAAGACCCCGTAGAAAGAATTGCCCACCGCACATCGCCCACTAATATTGGTCTTTCGCTGCTGTCTGCTTTAACAGCAAACGATTTTGGATACATCAGCATTGGCCAAACAATAGAACGCACCAGCCATACCCTTAATACGATGATGCGTATGGAGCGTTACCGGGGCCATTTTTACAACTGGTACGATACACAATCGCTGGCTCCTTTATCGCCCCGTTATATTTCTACTGTAGATAGTGGAAACCTGGCGGGAAACCTGGTGGCGCTGCAGCAGGGCCTGCTGGCACTGGCCGATAAAAAAATATTTACCGATGCTGTTTTTGAAGGCATAGCAGATGCTGTACGGGTGCTTATTGAAAAATCCAATGCGCCGGAAATGCTCACCGATTTTTTAAAAAACCTGGAGCATAATTACAGCAGGCACAGTGAAAATATAAAGGATGTACAGGAATATCTTAACCTGCTGGAAAATTCTTTTAGAAATATCCTTATAGAACTGGACTTTGTACCCGACACCGAAGCAGATGAATGGGCTGATAAAATAATGCTCCAGATAAATGATGTGCAAAAAGAAATTACTGCACTGGTTCCCTGGTTTTTATTACCGGAGGCCCCGGAAAAATTTAATACCATTATTCCCGATCTGCCTGCCATACCTACCATAAAACAACTGGCAAAAATTGAACAGCATTTATTTAATAAAATTCTGGGATCTTATGATGAAGATAATACTGCAGAAGAAAATAACTGGCTCAACGAATTCAGGGCATGCATTACAGCCGCCGGCCTCAAAGGAAAACAAATGATGCTAACCCTGGATCAGCTGGCCATGCGCTGTACAGATCTTGCAAATTTTGAGTACGATTTTTTATACGACAGGCACCAGCATTTATTAACCATCGGCTACAATGCAGAAGAGCACCGCAGAGACAACAGTTATTATGATCTGCTGGCATCAGAAGCCAGGCTCACTACTTTTATTGCAATAGCCCAGGGCAAACTGCCCCAGGAAAGTTGGTTTTCTCTTGGCCGCCAGCTCACCAATCTTGGCACCACACCCATACTTTTATCCTGGAGTGGCTCTATGTTTGAATACCTGATGCCGCTGCTTGTAATGCCTACTTACGATAATACCCTGCTGGATCAAACCTACAAAGCTGTAATACAAAAACAAATAGAATATGGTAAAAAAAGGGGCGTGCCCTGGGGCATTTCGGAGAGTGGATATAATATGGTAGATGCACAGTTAAATTACCAGTACCGTGCATTTGGTGTGCCGGGCCTTGGCTTTAAACGTGGGCTGGGCGAAGATTTGGTAATAACCCCCTATGCCACTGTTATGTCGCTCATGGTGGCTCCGCTGGATGCTTACGAAAATTTACAAACATTAAAAACTGCTGGCTTTGAAGGAAAATTTGGTTTTTACGAAGCAGTAGATTATACTGCTTCCCGCCTGCTGCGCAGGCAGACAAAAGCTGTTGTAAAATCTTTTATGGCCCATCACCAGGGTATGAGTTTTTTATCGCTCTCGTACCTGCTGCTAAACAAGCCCATGCAGCAAAGATTTGAGGCAGATGTACAGGTAAAAGCTACGTTGCTTTTATTGCAGGAAAGAATTCCGAGAATAACTACTTTCTATTCGCCAAGTGTGCATGCAAACGACATGAGTGTAACACCCGGTTTTGATACCTCCATGCGGGTGATCAATACGCCCCACACTCCTGTGCCCGAGGTACAGTTGTTATCTAATGGCAGGTATAATGTAATGGTAACAAACTCTGGCGGCGGCTACAGCCGTTGGAAAAATATAGCCCTTACCCGCTGGCGGCAGGATAGTACCTGCGATAACTGGGGCACATTTTGTTATATCCGGGATTTGGATAACGATAACTGCTGGTCCGCTGCATTTCAGCCCACACTGCAGGAAGGCGATAATTACGAAGCGGTATTTTCCCTGGGCAGGGCAGAGTTCCGCAGGAGGGATTATGCGCTGGAAACGCATACAGAAATTGTAGTATCGCCGGAAGATGATATTGAACTGAGAAGGATACATATTACCAACCGCTCCCGTAAAAAAAGAACCATAGAAATAACCAGTTATGCAGAGGTTGTGCTGGCCACAGCAGCGGCTGATGAAGCACACCCGGCATTCAGCAATCTTTTTGTACAAACATCTATCAACGAACCACGCCATGCCATTCTTTGTACCAGGCGCCCCCGCTCGCAGGATGAACAAACGCCCTGGATGTTTCACCTTATGAAAGTAAATGATGCCACCATAAACAATATTGCTTACGAAACAGACCGGGATAAATTTATAGGAAGAGGATTTACCATTAACCAGCCAAAAGCAATGAAACAAAAAACGCCACTGAGCGGCAGTAATGGTTCGGTGCTCGATCCTGTGATAGCTATTCAATACCGCATTGTAATAGAACCGCAGCAAACAGCTATTGTAGATTTAATTTTTGGCGTAGCAGAAACCAAAGACATCTGCGATGGACTTGTAGAAAAATACCAGGACCGCAACCTTACCAACCGTGTGCTGGAGCTGGCCTGGACACATAGCCAGGTAATCCTCAGGCAGATTAATGCGGTAGAAGCCGATGCACAGTTGTATTCAAAACTGGCAGCCTCTATTATTTTTGCTAACGCATCTTTAAGAGGAGACAGAGCCACCATTATAAAAAACCAGCGGGGCCAGTCTGGCTTGTGGGGATATTCTATCAGTGGCGATATACCTATAGTGCTGGTACAAATTGAAGACAATGCCAATATCAATTTAGTAAAACAAATGGTGCAGGCACATACTTACTGGCGGCTAAAGGGGTTAATGGTAGACCTGGTAATATGGAACGAGGATCATGGCGGATACCGGCAGGTATTACACAACCAGATACAAAGCCTGGTGGCACCGGGAGTTTCTACCGATAACAGAGAACATCCCGGCGGAATTTTTATCCGCTCTGCCGATCAGATATCAAACGAAGACCGCATTTTATTTGAAACCGTAGAGATCG
>JAYVGA010000370.1:0-6829 GCA_043772635.1 Chitinophagaceae bacterium | reverse complement strand
GCAATGGGGGCCTTACCTTAGCGAAAGACAGTGGGGCACCGTAAGAGAAGATTACAGTGCACACGGCGATGCATGGGGTTACCTCCCCTTTGAACAATCGCATTACCGGGCATACCGCTGGGGCGAAGACGGCCTGGCCGGCATATCCGATCATTTTCAAAATCTTTGTTTTGCAGTGGCTTTGTGGAATGGTAAAGACAAAATTTTAAAGGAACGTCTTTTTGGTGTGGGCAACTACGATGGCAACCACGGCGAAGATGTAAAAGAATTGTATTACTACCAGGATAATATTCCTACGCATTATTACATGGAGTATTTATATAAGTATCCGCAAAATGAATTTCCGTACCAGGATCTTTTACATACCAACCGAAGCAGAACCAAGCTGGAGCCGGAGTATGAAATTTTAGACACCGGTGTATTTAATAATAATGAATATTTTGATGTAAACATTACTTACGCCAAAGAAAACGCCGAAGATATTTTTATTAAAATTGATATTACCAACCGCAATACCATTGCTGCGCCGGTTGTGCTGCTGCCTACCCTGTGGTTTTATAACAGGTGGGTATATACGCCCGATAAACCAAAACCGGTTATCAGTTATAAAGCAAAAAATTGTGTAGTGGCCAACCATCACCGGCTGGGCAATTATTATTTTTATTTTGAAAAACCTGCCGACAGGTTATTTACAGAAAATGAAACCAATTTTTTTAAAGTAGATGGCGCTGCAGATAAAACGCCTTTTACAAAAGATGCTTTTCATGATGCTGTTATAAGCGGCACAAATAAATCTAAACTGCGCAATAAAAAAGAAGGCACTAAATTTTCTCCGCTGTACGAATTAAATATAAAGGCCGGCGAAACAAAAACCATTTTTTGCAGGCTTACCAGCCAGGAACAAAACAAACCTTTTGCAAAAGATTTTGAAAATATTTTTACCCTGAGAAAGCAGGAGGCCGATGATTTTTACAATGCTATTTTACCCAATCATTTTAGTGCAGATCTTAAAAACATACAACGAAAAGCACTGGCAGGACTGCTTTGGAGCAAACAGTATTATCATTTTGATGTGGAGCGCTGGCTTACCGGCACCGATGGCATTACGCCGCCAAACGAAACCAAACAAAAAGGAAGAAACAACGACTGGACCCATCTTAAAAACCAGGATATTATTGCCATGCCCGATAAATGGGAGTATCCCTGGTATGCTGCCTGGGACCTGGCTTTTCATTGTATTTCGCTGGCCATGGTAGATGCCGTTTTTGCCAAGCACCAGCTACTGCTCATCATGCGGGAATGGTACATGAAACCAGATGGGCAGCTGCCCGCTTACGAATGGAATTTTAGTGATGTAAACCCACCGGTGCAGGCATGGGCAGCATTAGAAATTTACCGCATAGAAAAAGAAACGGGTGGCCACGGCGATGTGGTATTTTTAAAAAGGGTTTTTCAAAAACTGCTTATCAATTTTACCTGGTGGATAAATCGTAAAGACCGCAATGGCAACAATGTTTTTGAAGGCGGCTTTTTGGGTTTGGATAATATCGGGGTGTTTAACAGGAGCCATCATTTTACCAGCGGTATGCAGCTGGAGCAGGCAGATGGTACCAGCTGGATGGGCATGTATGCATTAAATATGATGGATATGGCGCTGGAAATAGCCAGCCACGATATTGCTTTTGAAGATACCGCCACAAAATTCTTTGAGCATTTTGTATTGATTGCAGAATCGCTTAACAGCCACACCATGTGGAATGATGAAGACAAATTTTTTTACGATACTTTATGCGTAACCGGTGCAGATCCCCTGCCCCTGCGCATACAAAGTATTGTGGGGCTTACCAGCCTGTTTGCCGTAAGTACAATAGATAAAAAAATATTTGACAAGCTGCCCGATTTTGAAAAACGCACCATGTGGTTTGAAAAATACCGCAAAAAAAATAAACTGTTCTGGCCCAATGAAGAACGGGGCGATGGAGAAAAAATATTACTGTCGCTGGTGCAAAAAGAACGGCTTATTTTTTTACTGAACAGGCTGTTGCATGAAGATGAATTTTTATCGGGTGGTGGTATAAGAGCATTATCAAAATACCACCAGGCCAATCCTTATTCGGTAACAATAGATGGAGAATTTTATACCATTGGCTACGACCCCGGAGATTCTACCAGCAATCTTTTTGGCGGCAACAGCAACTGGCGTGGCCCGGTGTGGATGCCCATTAATTACCTCATCATTCGCTCTATCAGAAAATACGGTGAGTTTTATGGCGACCAGCTTAAAGTAGAATGCCCCGTGGGCAGCGGCAATATGATGAACCTGGTAGAAGTATCAAAACTTTTATCGGAAAGAGTGGTGAGCCTGTTTGCAAAAGATGGTACCGGTGCCCGGAAACTTTATGGCGATTACAACTGGTTTTACCAAAAGCCCGGCAACGAAAACCTTGTTTTATTTTATGAATATTTTCATGGAGATACCGGCACAGGTTTAGGCGCCAGTCACCAAACCGGGTGGACATCGCTGGTGGCAGATTTAATTGGGGGAAAAGAAGTGGTGGAGGGAGAGTGAAAAATATACAGCGTCTCAGCGGGGTTTTCGCCTAATTTACTTTCAAGTTATAATAACTTTGCGGCGAAACCCCGATGCAGGAAAGCGTGCGATTTTTACAAACGTAAATTACAACTGGTTAAAGTATACAAAAGGGTACTCTACAACAATATTAATTATTTCCAGATTTAATCAAACGCAGGAATAACAATAAAAAAAAGATAAAGAACATCCAATCATTCAGGCCATAAATTGAATAAAAGATACCAGCCATGGTATCTTTTGCAAAAACATCTGAAACATTATTATTAAGCATCCACCTGGTCCAGGTAAAAGCATAAATAAATTTTTCTGCAGCAAATACTCCTACCAGCCATTTTACATGATGATAATTTTTTGCAACTGATATATAGGCCAAGCCCCAAACAACAATCATTAATAATCCGAAGTTTGACATCACCACCGGATCATATTCCGGAATAACAGCATTAGTAAAAAATCTTGAAAAAATTAAAGCTGTCATGTTCATTAATCCTGCCGTAACAAACCCTTTTGTAATTATTTCGTTTTTTATAGTCATATTCTTTTTTATAAGTATTAGGGAGAATGATTGAAGTTCCGCTGCTTTTAAGTCCCATATGTTGTATACCATTTTACGTCTCCACGTCATTTAAACTATTGCCAATAAATTTCTTTTTTACATTTAAGTCAATAAGTCCATAAACTAAATTTCTTATTTCGTTATCGCTCCAATCGTCATTGCCTGGCACCAAGTGAATCACTTTTTTGTCAAAAGAATAAATGGTACAAACATTTTTTATTCCACCTCGAAATGATGTTGCTTGTTTTTTATAGGTAAACTCAATTTGTTTAAGGTCATACTTTAATATCCTCTTTACGCCAATATAATTTTTATGAATCAAGGTCAGGCTGCTGTTTATTTTATCAAGTTGTATTTTATATAACCTTGAAGTAATAAGGTTAAATGCAACAAACAACAACAAAAAGATAACTAGTATTGGCCAATTAGTCTTTAAGAACTTTGAAGACAAAGCAACAGTCACACCAAATAAAATTACAAACACAACAAGGTAATAAATATTTGTCTTTAAGTCCGCTTTGTAGATTATCACTTTTAGTTTAAAGTTTGTGGTTGAAAAAATGGCATACTAACAGGTCTTGCGGAAGTGGGGGTAATAATTCCTTCCGTCCGGCTAACTCAAGCTAAATTTATAAATAAAAGTTGGTGATTTGCAATTAGTTCAAAGTTGCTTGTCTTGCCAGAACAACTGCTCAGAAAAGTCCTTCTTTTCTTGTGAACGTCTGAAACTCTTTTTCTTTAACTGGTTTTAAAACGAGCTTGTCATCATCAAAATCGTCAATGATAAATAGCAATGTGTTTCCCTTGACAAGAGGTTGTAAAAATTCAAAATTCAAAGGGAACACTATTGAATAATTTCCGCTTGTATCAACCCTAATTGATTTTGATTTCATACCGATATAACTAATGTCAAGGTCTAATGGGAAGTCGGTATTTTTTATTTTAAGAGTTGCATGTCCTATTGAATTACTTTGCGTACCGTATATTTTGCCATTCGACTTATTTATGAACTTTACGATTACTCCTTCTAGTGATGTCGTGTCTTTTTGGTCAAAAAATTTAAAAGATAAATATGAAGTGCCGTTTTGTGCCGATTGTCTAATTAGTGAAGGTGTCTTTGGTAAAGGTTTGTCTTTGGGATTTTCAAATGTCAAAAGTAGTTGTCTATTTTTAAAAGTGTATGTACCGATGCCTTCTTGTCCACCTGTGCAAGATGAATATTTGTATTCAAAATTTAACTTGCTCTTAAATGTAAATTCTTCGTATGTAAACCCTGTCGAATAAATAAATTTCCCTTCGGGCAATTGTTGTCCTGCTGTTGCAAAGGCAAGTGTCAAGAAAAAAAATATGATTGAATACTTAGGGTGCATATATAATTGCTGCTTTCGTTTGTATTTCTGCTAATATACACCATAAAAACTCGCAGGCTATTTTTTAAATCCATTCTTTTTTTAATTCTTTAGGAAAAAATATACTGCTATTTTGGAGTAGCGCAAATACAACCAAGGTTGATAGTAAATCTTTGATGTTTGTATCTCAGCCGGCTTTTCGCCATCCCATGCCGTTCATAAAAATCAATACACAACATCTGCCATCTTAAATACATTTGTGTCAGCATAAATTATTTTATTGCTCACCATAAAAAATATCAGTCATGAAAAATTTATCCCGCCGTTTGTTTTTACAAAAGCTGGGTATGGGTGCCGGCGCCACTGCTGTAGCTGCAGCACTCCCCTCTTTTTTAAATACACCAAAAATAAATGCCGCAGCATACGATGGTAAAAAAATAAATATTGCCTTGTGTGGTTTGGGCCGGTATGCAGGTTATTTGGCAGAAGGTTTAGAAATTGCGCAATACTGCCGCCTGGCGGGCATTGTAACCGGCACACCTGCAAAAGCTTCCGAATGGAAAAAGAAATACAATATCCCCGATAAAAATATTTATAATTACCAAAATTTTGATGAGCTGGTAAATAATAAAGACATTGATCTGGTATATGTGGTGCTGCCCAATGCCATGCATAAAGAATTTACCATAAGGGCAGCAAAAGCGGGCAAGCATGTAATTGTAGAAAAGCCGATGGCCATTACTGCCGCTGATTGCCGGGAAATGATTGATGCCTGCAAAAAAGCAGCGGTACAACTGGCCGTTGGTTACCGCCTGCATTACGAACCTTACCACATGGAAATTAAAAGGCTGGGACAGGAAAAAGTTTTTGGCCAGGTACGTTTAATTGAAGCTTCGCTGGGTTACAAAAGCGGCGACCCATCTGAATGGCGTTTAAATAAAGCCCTGGCCGGTGGCGGGCCTTTAATAAATTTGGGCGTTTACTGCGTGCAAAGCAACCGGTATGTTTTAGGCGAAGAACCTATTAGCGTAACAGCGCAATTTGGCCCCGTTACAAATAAAAAATTATTTACACAGGTAGAGGAATCCATTACCTGGCAATTGGTTTTTCCGGGTGGGGCCATTTGTACTTCTACCAGCACTTACAACTGCAGCGTAGACCGTTTTTTTGCATCGGCAGAAGATGGCTTTTTTGAATTGAGCCCTGCAATAAGTTATGGCCCTTTTAAAGGAAGAACCAGCAAAGGAGAAATGAATTTTGCTACCATAAACCAGCAAGCCACACAATGCGATGAAATTGCAAAAGTGTTGCTGGCCAATAAACAACTGCCAAGTCATATATCAGGCGAAGAAGGTTTTAAAGACATGAAAATTTTACAGGCTATTTATGAAGCTGCAGGAAACGGAAAGAAAATTTTGTTGTAATATTTTTTCTGCCGTCGCAGGTACCCTTCCCTTAACTTCAACCATCAAAAACTATCTGCCCACGTCTGGCTTTCAGCCAACGGGGAATAATACACTTTAACCTGCTAATCTGCATTAATAATGTACATTAAGAAATCTAAATCTTTACATGCCGCTGGCTGAAAGCCAAGCGGCGGCAACTCTTTAATGGTGGCATTTATTACCGCTTAACTGCGGCTGCAGAAAAATTTTATAATTCATAAAACATTGCTTGAATCGAAATACCGTTGCACTGCACTTCGTTTAAGCCATATATCTTGCCTGCTGGCATTCTTCCTTTCTGTCGTCTTTTTATTTTAATGCAATTGCCCAAAACATAAAACTTAGATATGCCCACAGGAAAATAAATAAAATGTGAACCGTAGTTTCAAAAGTCTTGCCTTTCCAAAGCTGTGATGAATAAACAAAGAACTGAATGAATAGCCTTATTGTCCAAAATATACCAAGCCCCAAAGATATTTTTTTGCCAAAGGTCGTGTCTATGAGTTCATCCGGTGATGTAAAACAAAGCAACCCCATAAGAAAAATTGTTAAGGCAATAAAGAATGTATGAACTGCAATCATTTGCCGGTTAATTAAACTCAGGTAACTAAGTTCTTTGCTCCAGTTAAAATATTTTGGAAAAACAATGTGAATCAGTGCCAAAGCGATTAAAAGGATACCAATTATTTTTAGATGAAGATGCATTTATAAAAATAAATTAAGGACAACAATTGAAGATAGACATGAATGGTGTGAATTTAGTTTCTGCAAATGAGGTAAAGCCTGCTTTATCAAATGTTTTTTTCCAGATTTTTTTGGAGAAAAAATGTGTAAACCCAACCGAGAATGCAAGAAAGTTTGGAAAGTCCCGTAAGTGTTCTACCAT
>JAYVGA010000369.1:0-10316 GCA_043772635.1 Chitinophagaceae bacterium | reverse complement strand
CAAATTTCTCCCTCTTCCCGTACTTGCTTTTACAGCAATTCTTTTTTTAGCTTCCTGCAGTAAAAAAACAAACACCCAAGGCAGGTTTATCCCTGCAGGTGCTGCAATTGTAGTGCATGTAAATGCAGCATCGGTTTCTGCAAAACTACCCTGGGACGAAGTAAAACAAAATGAGCTGTTTAAAACCATGTATGCCGACAGTTCTTTAAGCAGCTTCGCAAAAGCTGCATTAGACAACCCCGAAAATACAGGCATAGACAGTAAGAAAGATTTAATCTTTTTTATGGTAAAGGATTCTACCGGTGGTTACATAGCTTTTGAAGGAGCTATAAAAGATGCAGCTAAGTTTAAAGCATATAATGCAGCAGCATTAAAGGATGCCACTTCATCAGAAAAAAATGGCGTGCAATACATGGCTGATAAAAGAACAACCGTATCCTGGGATAAAGATAAATTTATTGTAATTGCAGATGCTCCCGAAATGAGCCAGCTAAACGATATGAACCGCATGATGAATAAGGATACAACTTTAACAATGCCGCTGGTTCCCTCAAGAGATGGGGCTGCCACTGCTGCTGCATTGTATGTTTTGGCCGAAGATAAAAGCATGGCAAAAAATGAAAAGTTCAGTAAGTTGGTAAACAATAAAGGCGATATTCATTTTTGGATGAATATACAGGCGCTGATGGAAGGCAATGCAGGCATGGCTGCGATGAGTATGGTAAACCTGGGTAAACTCTATGAAAATTCTTTTACGGCAGGCACGGCTAATTTTGATAATGGCCAGGTAAATATAGACATGGAATCTTATGCCGGAAAAGAAATGACGGAGTTATGGAAAAAATACAGTGGCAGCAAAATAAGCAGCGATATGGTAAAGCGCCTGCCTGCAAAAGACATAGCCGTATTTATTGCCATGAATTTTAAACCAGAAGGCATTAAAGAATTTGTAAAGCTGCTGGGGGTAGAAGGCCTTATAAATATGGGAGCTGGCATGATAGGTTTTAATGTAGATGATTTTGTAAAAGCCAACAAGGGAGATATACTGCTGGCTTTTTCAGACATTACCAAAGACAGCGCTGGAAAAACCAATGCAAACTTTTTATTTGCAGCTACGGTAGGAGATAAAGCCTCGTTTGATAAACTGGTAACTGCCGGAAATAAAATGGGTAAAGATCAATTAGGTACAGGTGCACAGGAAATTTTTTATAACAGGAACGATCCTTATTTTGCCATTGGCAATAAAAAAGAAAACGTAAACCAGTTTGTTACAAAAGAAGGCAGCAGTTCCTTTGATTTTATGGATAAGATAAAAGGGGGGCCGGTAGGTGGTTATGTAAACCTGCAGTATATTTTAGCTGCTGTAAGAAACGAAGCCGGCAAAGACAGCCTGGCACTCGTAGCATTAGATGCATCTGCAAAAATATGGAAGGATATTATACTTAGTGGTGGTGCCTTTAAAGATGGCAGTGTAACACAGCATATAGAAATAAATATGGTAGATAAAACCAACAACAGTTTAAAACAACTCAATACCTATATCGGCGTAATGAGCAAAGTGGCGCTGCAAAAGAAAAAAGAAAATAAGATTAACGAAATAAGATTACCGGGAAATTTTTCTCCCATGATGGACTCTGCCATAAGGGTACAATAAGCTGTTTAAATAAAATAGTTTTAAATTTAAAGCCGCCGGCATTTAAACCAGGCGGCTTTTTTTAATGTAAATTTTATGCTGATAACATTACAACAGCTAAGCCCGGTTTTTTTAGAGCCCGAAAAAATTAATGGCTCACAGTTATGGAATAAAGACCTCATTTTTTCTAAAGGAGAAAAAATACAACTGGTAGCACCAAGCGGCAGTGGAAAAACTTCTTTCATTCATTTTTTATATGGGCTAAGAAAAGATTATACCGGCAATATTCTTTTCAACAATAAAGATATAAAAGGATTTGATGCAGAAAAAACTGCCAGCTGCCGAAGTACTAAACTAAGTATTGTTTTCCAGGACCTCCGGCTTTTTGCAGATCACAGTGCTTTTGAAAATATTCACATCAAAAAAATATTGAACACATTTGCCCCAGCAGAACCTATTAATAAAATGGCAGAGCGGCTGGGCATTGGCAGTAAATTAAACCAGCTGGCAAGTATATGCAGTTATGGCGAGCAGCAACGCATTGCAATAATAAGAGCATTGCAACAGCCGTTTGATTTTTTAATACTGGACGAGCCTTTCAGCCACCTGGATGAACCCAACAGCAAAAAGGCAATGGCACTCATAACAGAAGAAGTACAAAAAAGAAATGCGGGAATAATACTTGCAGATCTTAGTGCAGTGGATTTTTTTAAAGCAGACAGGATATTGATGTTATGAAATGTCGAATGTGGAATGCCGGATATCGAATGTTTTTAAAAGCGGAGTTCTTTTGTATAAACGACATATCCTGATTTTAAAAAAAATTATGAATTAATAAATATTCGATATCCGGCATTCGATATTCGACATCCGATCTTCACAAATTCGAAATCAAAATAAAAAATTATAAACTCATTGAACTTGTCTTTTAAAAATATCGCTCCTTTCCTAAACATGGGCCAAAACAGGTCTTCCCGGCTGTTTAGTTATATTGGCCTTGGTATAGGTGTACTGTTACTGTTATGTGCTGTGCAGATGTTCATCAATATTAACCAACTCTTAAAAGACCGCAACCCAAAAAAATCTGGTTTTGATTTTATTGCCATCACCAAAAAAATAACCAACGAAAATATGGCGCAGGAGCACAGTTTTTCTGCTGCCGAACTGGAAGATTTAAAAGCACAAAAATTTATTGAAGATGCCACTCCGCTAATAGCCAATAAATTTTTAGTATCTGCATCTGGTGGCCCTGCACTACCCTACAGTTCAGAAATTTTTTTAGAAGCCATAGAAAATGATTTTATAGATACGCTTCCTCCATCCTTTACCTGGCAGGAAGGACAGCAAATTGTACCCATCATTATTTCATCCGATTACCTGGAGCTATACAACACCGTATTTGCCCCCAGCCGTGGATTGCCCCAAATATCCGAAAGCAGTATAAGTGCGCTTTTTATACAGCTGGAATGCACAGGTGTTTATGGTACAAAAATTTTTAAGGGTAATGTGGTAGCCTTAAGCGATCGTATTAATTCGCTGATTGTACCAAAAAACTTTTTGCTGTGGGCCAATAAAAATATTGCAAACATAAGCAGCAGCAATGCCAGCCGGGTGTATATAAAAACTGCCGATGCCAACAATGCCGCTTTTTTAAATTACCTGCAGCAAAAAAATTTCCAGGTAAACAAAGACAAAACAAAATTTGGAAGGGTAAAACAAATTCTGCAGGCAGTGGTAAGTGGCCTGGGTGGTTTTGCTATATTGGTAATCTTACTGGCTATGATGCTTTTTTCTTTTTACCTGCAGCTCATAATAGCCCGCAGCAAAGACAACCTGCAACTCCTGCTCACCCTTGGTTATTCGCCCGGCTGGTTAAGTAAAACTGTTGCAAAAAAATGGGTGCCTGTTTATATTTTCATCATCATTATTGCTTTAATACTCACACAGGTTTTTCAATATTTTTTTGTGCAAAGTTTTTTATACGGAAGAGATGATTTGTCTACCAAAATTAATTGGGCAGTTATGATTACCGCAGCCGTACTGATGGTTCTTTGTATTGCAATAAATTATAGATTGATAAGAAAACTTTTGTATAGGCTTTAAAACCTCATCCTCCCTGGAGCCTCACCCACCTTCTCCCTCTCCTGAAGGAGAGGGAGCGGCACTGCATCCAATAATCAACATCAGTTCTTCCACATCTGTATTTGAATAAAATTGAACAATCAAATATCAAGATCAATTATATGCAAAAGAAAATGAAGGATAAAATAAAGGAGAAGGAAAGGGAGCGGCACAGCATACATTAATCAACATCAATTCTTCCACATCAGCATTGCAATAAAATTGTGCATGAATCTAAACCGTTCAATTATGATTTGAAGAAACAATTGGAAGAACAGTTGCGTGGATACATTCTAAAGCACTGCCCCTCTCTCTTTTAAGGAGAGGGGAAAGGGGTGAGGTTTATGATTTGAAGAAACAAATGGAAGAAAAAATGTTTGGATATATTCTAAAGCACTGCCCCTCTCTTTTAAGGAGAGGGGAAAGGGGTGAGGGATATATTCTAAAGCACTTCCTCTATCTCTTTTAAGGAGAGGGGAAAGGGGTGAGGAACTCATAAATAACCGCCGCCCCCTGCCCCACTCCCACACACATGGTAGCCAGCCCGTATTTACTTTTACGCTTTTTCATTTCGTGCAGCAGTGTGGTAGATATGCGTACACCACTGCATCCCAGCGGATGGCCCAGGGCGATAGCGCCACCATTTACATTTACTTTTTGAAGGTCAAGCCCAAGATCATGAATGCAGGCAATGCTCTGCGAAGCAAAAGCCTCGTTAAGTTCTACCAGGTCAAGGTCGCTTACGGTAAGGCCTGCACGCTGCAGGGCTTTTAAAGTGGCAGGCACCGGACCAATGCCCATCACGGCAGGATCTACACCAGCCACTGCCATACTTTTAATTTTTGCCAAAGGCTGCAGGCCATATTTTTGCACAGCCGCTTCGCTGGCCAGCAACATGGCAGCAGCTCCATCATTAATTCCGCTGCTGTTGCCCGCCGTAACGGTTCCATCTTTTAAAAATGCAGGTTTCAGTTGTCCCAGTTTTTCCATTGAGGAGAGGCGTGGATGTTCATCTTTATCCAGTTCAAAAGCATCTTTACCCACCTGCACTTTTACAGGAATAATTTCGCTGGTAAATTTTCCTGCACTGTATGCTTCAGCATATTTCTGCTGGCTCTCCATTGCAAATTCGTCTTGGGCATTGCGGCTGATGTTCCATTGCCGGGCCACATTTTCTGCAGTTTCTCCCATGTTATATGGGTAGTACATTTCTGTCAGTTGTTTATTTACAAAACGCCAGCCCATGGTGGTATCAGCCATTTGCATATTGCGGTCGTAAGCACTGCCAGCCTTGGGTATTACAAAAGGTGCACGGCTCATACTTTCTACACCACAGGCAATCATCATTTCTGCATCGCCGCAGGCAATGGTGCGGGCACTATCCATAATAGCCTGCAGCCCGCTGGCACAAAGCCTGTTTACCGTATTGCCCGGCACAGAAACCGGCAGCCCTGCCAGCAATGCCGCCATGCGTGCCACATTGCGGTTGTCTTCGCCGGCCTGGTTGGCCGCACCCGCAATCACATCTTCAATGGCATTTACATCCGCGTTTGGGTTGCGGTTCAGCAGCGCTTTAATCACCAGCGCCAGCAAATCATCCGGCCTTATACCGGATAATGCACCTGCATATTTGCCAATAGGTGTTCTAACACAATCTATAATGTAAACTGTATTCATAAATAATTTTTATGAGCCAAGCCAGGAAACATTTATCAGCTTCATTGGCAGCCTGCCCCTATGCTTGCGTAGGGGTCGCACTCTTGTACTTTATATCTTTATTGACCGTGCGGATAATAAATATCTTATGGAGCAATGGGTATAATAAAACATTGTAAAAGCTTTTAACACCTTAACCTGCGATCATCATCATCTGTGTTATCTGCGCTTCCCTGCCGGCAGCAGGTTTCATCCATCCGCAAGATAAAAGATTTTCTTCTTCTATAAAGCTTCGGTTGTCTGTGGCCGGTCGTCTGTGGTCTATTCTGTACCTTCGCCGCTATGTCAGCAAAGAAAAACATACGTGAGTTTAGCTTACCCGCCTTAAAAGAATACTTTGAATCTATAGGAGATAAAAAATTCCGGGCCATTCAAACATACGAATGGTTATGGAAAAAAAATGCACGCAGCTTTGATGATATGAGTAATCTTGGGCTGGAGCTGCGTAAAAAACTTGCAGAAGAATTTGAATTTACTGCACTTACCGTAGATGCCAGCCAGCACAGCAGCGATGGAACCCTTAAGAGCAGATTTAAAACACACGATGGTCATTTTTTGGAAGGTGTACTTATCCCAACAGAAAAAAGAAATACCGCCTGCGTATCTTCTCAAATTGGCTGCAGCCTTAGCTGTGCCTTTTGCGCCACCGGTCTTATGGAGCGCAAACGTAACCTTGGCTTTGATGAAATTTACGACCAGGTAGCTTTGCTTAACGAAGAAAGCCAGCGGGTAAATGGCACCAACCTTACCAATATTGTTTATATGGGTATGGGCGAACCATTATTAAATTATAAAAATGTATTACAATCTATAGAGCGCATTACCGCCAGCGATGGCATGAACATGAGCCCCAAACGCATTACTGTTTCTACTGCAGGTGTGGCTAAAATGATAAAACAACTGGGCGATGATAAAGTGCGTTTTAACCTGGCACTTTCTTTACATGCCGCCACAGATGAAAAGCGCAACCGCATAATGGCCATTAACGAAACCAATAATATTGCAGCACTGATAGAAGCACTTAATTATTTTTACGACCAAACCAAAAATGATATTACGCTGGAGTATGTTTTACTGCAGGGCGAAAACGATAGCCTGGAAGATGCTGCCGAACTGGTAAAAGTATACCGCAAAATACCTACACATCTTGTAAATGTTATTGAGTACAATCCCGTAGCCGGCATTCCTTTTATAAAAACCGGTGAAGATGCCACGGACCTTTTTACAAATTATCTTGCCAAAAACAAAGTAAACGTAAGAGTGCGCCGCAGCAGGGGAAAAGATATAGATGCAGCCTGCGGGCAGCTGGCTAATAAAGGGTAGGTAAAATATTAATCGGAAACATGAGCATAAAAAAGCACCAGTTAGCTGGTGCTTTTTTATGCTCTGAATAATTTTACAGTGCTGCTAAAATAACTATTCCATAAATTACAACAGCAACTCCTTATTCAATCCAGGCCCACTTTACACCATTGCTTTTATTATAATTATTAATAAGGTATGTAATTAATATTTCAATTAAACCATTGCAGTATTCTATATATCATTTTAAATAGACATATTCACAGATGTGTTAAAAACATAGATGTATAATTGGCAAGCAATAAATAAACCGCATGATATATTTTTAATATTCAATACATTTTAAATTCAAATTTTGTTTGATTCCCCTTTAACAAAACCTTTATTAAACTTACTTCTTCATCCCGGGTCTATTACTGCACACAAACTTTAAGCACTCTAAATAAAATAAATGGTATGAAAAGAATAATAGCATTAACAGTAGCATTTGCAATAACAGGTTTAACCTTATCTGCACAGCAAACCAGGGAAACAAAGCACAAAAAAGGTAATGAAATGCATCATGGGCAAAAAGGCCAAATGATGAAAGATCTTAATCTTACTGATGCTCAAAAAGCACAAATGAAAGCCGACCGTGAAGCAGGCAAAGCAAAAATGGAAGCCCTGGACAAACAGGAAAATCTTACCGCAAAAGAAATGAAAGACCGTAAGGCGGCCCTGCACCAGGAGCAAAAAACAAAAATGGATGCATTGCTAACTACTGAACAAAAAAATAAATTAGCCGCCAGTAAAGCAGCTATGCAAAACAAAGAAAAGGAACATGGCGAAAAACGTGCAGCAGAAATGAAAGAAAAACTTGGCCTTAGCAATGAGCAGGCAGAAAAACTGAAAGCGCACAACGATGAAACACACAGCAAACTAAAAGCCATCAGGGATAATCAGTCGCTGAGCATGGAGCAAAAAAAAGAGCAGATGAAAGCCGTAAAAGAAGCTTCTAAAACCCAACGCAAAAATATCCTTACTGCAGAGCAAATGCAGAAAATGGACGACATGAAAAAAGAAGGAAAAGGAAGAAGAGGAAATAAAGGCAACAAAGCCATTAAATAATTCTCCCCACAGGAATACTTATAAAACCCCGAACCCCTATGGACGCTGCGTTAAGCAGCGTCTTTTTTATGCATGATATTGAATTGTCAAAGATCAAAAGTCAAAGGTCAATGAGTCAATGCCTGCCCCTAATTTTGTAGAAGGTAAATAAGTCATTGGTCATCGGCCTGCTGTGATTTTGCAGGTGATCCTGTAAAATCTTTGCCCTGCTGAGCCGCTCAAAAGCAGTATCTTCGCCGCTCACCTACTGTTGCAAAACAGCAAAAACTTCAACAAAATGAGCCAGTCTCCCTTTCAAAAATTTACGGCAAAAAAAAAGAACAGTGTTGTAAAAGAAGAATACCGCCAGGAAAAGAAAAAAGTAAGGGCAGAAAAAAATGCCTATTTCGATAACCTGAAAGAAGAAAAATACCAGACGATGCTTGCCAAAAGAGCAGCAAAAGCAGGAGGCCCGGCAAAGATTGTAAGTACAGTAGAGATTGTAAAAAAAGCTGCCGAAACAAAAAACAGCCCTGCACAAAAAACTACCGACACTGTAATGCCCCTCAATAAATTTTTAGCACACTGCGGTGTTACCAGCCGCAGGGAAGCCGTGGAGCTTATTACAAAAGGTTTGGTAAAAGTAAATGGCACCGTAGCCACCGAACCGGGTTATAAAGTGCAGCCCACAGATGAAGTGATTTACAATACAAAAAAATTATTTGTTACCAAAAACCTGGTGTACATTTTATTAAATAAACCCAAAGATTATATTACCACTACCGATGATCCGCAGGGAAGAAAAACAGTGCTGCAGCTTATACAAAAAGCAACGGATGAAAGAGTATATCCCATCGGCCGGTTAGACAGAAACACCTCCGGCGTTTTGCTGCTTACCAATGATGGCGACCTTACCCAAAAATTATCGCACCCCAGCTACGAAATAAAAAAAATATACGAAGTAAAATTAGATAAGAACCTTACCAAAACAGATTTTGATAAAATACTAACCGGCCTTACGCTGGAAGATGGCCCTGTGCTGGTGGACAGCCTGGCTTATGCCGACTCTAAAGACAAATCTGTTATCGGTATTGAAATACACAGTGGCCGCAACCGCATTGTACGCCGCATTTTTGAATACCTTGGCTATGATGTAAAGGGGCTGGACAGGGTGATGTATGCAGGCCTTACCAAAAAAAATGTAGAGCGCAGCAAGTGGCGTTACCTGAGCGATAAAGAAATAAGGGTGCTCAAATACATGAACGAATCAAAAAAGAAAAAAACAGTTAGAGAGCCCATGGATAATATGGCGGAACTGACTCCCGAGATTGAAATTAAAGCCATTACTCAAAAAGTTACTGCTCCTGCTGGCATTAAAACAACCGCTGTTGCAGAAAAAAAGAAACCCGCTTTTGCCAGGGAAGAAAAAATAAAACAGCCGAGAAAATTTAAAACCCACAGCGAAAAAAAAGCCTTTCAAAAAAATTCAGAAAAAAAATAAATAATTGCAGTGCCTGATGAGTGCAGAACCTATAAATACTATTTCCAGTAAAACCCACTTTAAAAATCTGGGAAGTATCGTTGTTTTTGAAAACGAAAATTTTGTTGCCATAAACAAACCATCCGGATTGCTCACTATACCCGACCGTTCTCAAAGTGAAAAATCGCTTAAGGAATATTTAAAAGAAAAATACGGTGAAATTTTTACTGTGCACCGCCTGGATAAAGATACCAGTGGCCTGGTACTCTTTGCAAAAAATGAAGCCACGCATAAATACCTTTCCAAATTATTTGAAGACAGAAAAATAGAAAAGTATTATGTGGGTATTGTACTGGGCTGCCCGGAAAATAAAAGCGGGAGTATTGAAGCACCCATAGGCGAAAACCCCGCCCACAAAGGCCAGATGAATGTGCACCGGAACGGAAAACCGGCTCACACTACTTACGAAGTAATGGAAGCCAACAAATATTATTCAATGGTGTCTTTTCAGCTGCATACCGGAAGAACACACCAGATAAGGGTGCACAGCAAAGAAATTGGCCATCCGCTTGCCTGCGATGAATTGTATGGTGATGGCAAACCTGTTTTATTATCATCTGTAAAAAAGAAATTTAAACTGAGCAGGCATGATGATGAAGAAAGGCCAATGATAAACAGGCTGGCATTACATTCTTACAAACTTATTTTTGAAACAGCAGAAGGAGAAAAAATGGAGCTGATTGCAGAAGTGCCCAAAGAATTCAGAGCACTGATGAAGCAGTTGAAAAAGGTAAGCCCGGGGCCCCTAAATCCCCCGAAGGGGGACTTTTACCAAAGCGATTAGAAGCCCCTAAATCCCCTAAAGGGGACTAGAAACCCCTAAATCCCCTGAAGGGGACTTTGACCGAAGCGATTAGGTATAAGTATTTTACCATTTTATTTATTGAGGATTTACAAATTGGAAGTATTGACCATTGA
>JAYVGA010000368.1:0-14019 GCA_043772635.1 Chitinophagaceae bacterium | reverse complement strand
CAAACGACCACCAAAACCATTTTGGGTATCACCTGTATTGTAGTAAATTTTAAAGCTTTTGCAGGGGGCAAATTAATTGAAGAAGCCAGGGACTGGTATGCACAGGACAATACAGGTAACCTGTGGTATTTTGGCGAAGCAGTGGATAATTATAACCTGGATGGCAGTTTAAAAGATCATGCAGGCTCATGGGAGGCAGGTGTAGATGGCGCAAAACCCGGAATGATAATGCCTGCAAATCCTCAAACGGGAATGAAATACCGGGAAGAATATTATTTTAAACATGCAGAAGACCAGGCAGAAATAACAGCAACAGGGCTTACTGTTACCATACCTTTTGGCACATTCAATAATTGTATAAGCACTAAAAATTTTACAGCGCTGGAACCAGGCGTAACAGAAAATAAATTTTATGCACCAGGCGTAGGCCTCATTAAAGAAATAAAAGTTAACGATAACGAAGAAATAAGGTTAATCGCTGTTCAGTAGGTTGAAGGGTAATGGTCTTGCTGAAACTTGTTTAAATTTTAAGCAAGACCTTTTTTAAAATGATACCCTTTACCTTGTTTGTTTGAATAGTAAATATTTCTTTACAGCTACGCACCGGCTAAATAAAATACCTGTATCATAGATATTTTGACTCTGCTGTTTTATCAGATCCGGTATTGTTTATTTACCCAAGAGATAATCCTTAAATGATGCATAAAACATCAGCAATAGTTTATCAAAATATTTAAATTATGAGCAAGTATATAAAATATGTATTGCAGGGTTTACTATGCGGTACTTTATTATGCAGTAAATGTACTGCCCTGCAAGACAGTACATTTAATTCATCGCTTAGCGGAGTTGTAACAGATGATAAAACACAATCTCCACTGCAGGGAGCCAGTGTATTTATTAAAGCTATTAAAAGAGGGGTAATTACAAATGCTGAAGGAAGATTTAATATTGATAAAATACCACCGGGTACCTATACTGTTGTTATTTCTTTTAATGGCTTTCAAAATCTAAAACTCGACAGCGTAGTTATAGGCACAAATACTGCTGTAGATTTAAATGCCATTGTATTAACGGAGCAGCCCATTATGCTCAGTAATATTACCTTATCGCCGGGCAGTTTTTCTATAATGGGCGGTGAGCAGGTATCCCGGCAAAGCCTTACCAGCAAGGATATAAAAAACATGTCGTGGGCAGAGGATATAACCCGTGCTGTAAGCCGTCTGCCGGGGGTTTCATCCAATGATTTTTCTTCTAAATTTAATGTTCGTGGCGGCGAAGCAGATGAAGTTTTAATGACTATCGATGGCATGGAACTGTACGATGCATTTCATCAAAGAGATATTGGCGGCGGACTTTTTAGTTTTATAGATATAGAAACAATACAGAGCGTAGATTTATTAACCGGGGGGTTTTCTGCGGAGTACGGCAACAGGCAAAGCGCAGTATTTAGCATGAAAACAAAACGGATTGCCGATGGGCAGAAACGTATTTCTATCGGGTTCAGTATTTTAAATGCCAGGATATATACAGATGGAACTTTTGCAAAAAATAAAGGTTCTTATTTATTTTCTGCCAGGAGAGGAATGCTGGATGTATTTTATAAACTTACCAATCCCTCAGAAAATATTCCATCCTATGCAGATATGATGGCAAAAGCAGAATACAAAATCCATCCAAAACATACGCTGTCTTTTCATACACTCAGAGCCGACGATAAAACCAGGCGCAGTGACCTTTACCAGGGTAATTTTGACAGCACAGATATTAAATATGCCAATACTTACAGCTGGCTCACACTAAAATCTAACTATAATAAAAAAATATCTGCCCGCAGTTTATTATTTGCAGGTTTTAATACAGAGAACCGCAAGGGTTCTTATAACAAAGATGAATATGGAGATGTGGGAATTTTTTTACTTAAAGATAAAAGACGGTTTAATTATTTTGGTGTAAAGCAGGATTGGGATATAGAAATTTCTAAAAAATTTATTTTTAAAACCGGCTTTGATATAAGGCAATTAAATACCAGCTACGACTATTTTTATTCTCTGCAGGATATCAGGGTAAATAATTATGACAGCCTTATTAATTATAACAAAGTGGTAGATATTAATGCTGCACCATCCGGTACTCAGGCCAATTTTTATGCCTCGGCAAAATTCAGGTTGTTGCCAGCTTTATTTATGGAAACCGGCCTGAGGTACGACTATGCTTCTTTTACAAAAGATAAATTGTGGAGCCCCCGTATAAGCCTTGCTTATGCTTTTTCAAAAACTACATTTCTCCGGGCCGCCTGGGGATATTATTATCAAACACCCTTTATTAATAACCTTGATGTAAATCATAATGCAACCACATTTAATGCTGCAGAATTATCAAAGCATTATGTAGTGGGCGCAGAGCATCAGTTTAAAAATAATATCAGCTTCCGTATGGAAGTTTATTATAAAGATATTCCCAAAATAAACCCTGTGTATCAAAACCTGAGAGACCCGTTAGAGGTATTTCCCGAAGCAAGAAACGATGTAGTTAAATTAAATATCAACGGCAGAACTGCAAAGGGTATAGAACTCTTTTTAAAATATGATATTAGTAAAAAAATATCCTGGTGGTTTAGTTATTCCCTGGCAAAATCGGAGGATGATATTACAAGCATAGAGTTTGATGGATTGGTAACGGCAAGAACAGGTAAAGTACCCCGCACCACAAATCAATTACATACTTTTTATGCCGATATGAATTACCGGCCAAATAAAAAATGGCATCTCAGTCTTTCTCAGCAATTTTATAATGGATGGCACCGCACCAATTACCATTACAATACAAGAGTACTCCCAAATAACCGGCTGCTTTTTTATCCGGTACATGAATTGTATAACGGTGTGGCATACCCTGCTTATCACCGGATGGATTTAAGGATTAACCGCCACTTTAAATTAAAAAAAGGAACGCTGTCTGCATTTCTGCATATCATCAATCTCTATAATAAAAAAAACCTGCGGAAGTTTGATTTAAATGCCACTGATTTAATTACCGATCAGCTGATACCGGATGGTAACGGTGGCTACATAACCCCACGTGGAGATAAATACTGGTTTGGAATTACACCTGTACTGGGATTTAGTTGGGAGTTTTAATGGATTGGTTGTATTTTTCTGCTGCTGTAAAATCAGCACTGCATTAACCATGCTAAAATTAATAGCTGTTATATTATGTAGTTTTCCGGTAAGCGCTGTTTGTCAAAAGGGCGATGCCATTGATAGTTTTAAAAGGGCAGTAATTGAAGATGAGTACAAAAAAAAATCTTTTCATTTTGTAACCGATGTGCCCGGTAATATCTGGCAAATATCAAAGCAACCATTTAAAAAAAATAATTTAACCGGGCTTATAATTACAGCAGGAGCCACAGCGCTTTTAATTCCGTTAGACCAGGATATTACAGATGAATTAAAAAAGTTCAGCTACCGGATAAAGCTTTACCCACAAACCAATTATAAAGTGCCGCTAAAATTGGGAGATACTAAAATTTTAAAAATACCACAAAATCTTAATACTGCTTTTTATCAATTGGGCGAAGGCGGTACATCTATGTTGGTAGCAGGAGGACTATTTATTTATGGCAAAATAAAAAAAGATAAACAGGCAATAAATACAGCAGGCGATTTAACAGAAACCTTTATAACCATGGGTGTGGCCACGCAAATTATAAAACGGATAAGCGGCAGAGAAAGCCCGTTTAAAGCCACGCAGCCTGGCGGTAGCTGGAAGCCATTTCCTTCCTTACATAATTATCAGTCCAACACATCACGCTACGATGCTTTTCCTTCCGGCCATTTGGCCACTATGATGGCCACAGTAACTACACTGACATTAAACTATCCAAAAAATAAATGGATTAAACCCGTGGGCTATACACTGATGTGTGTAAGCAGCTGGGCTATGATAAATACAGAAGTGCACTGGATAAGCGATTACCCATTAGCGCTGGCATTGGGATATGTTGCTGCAAAAATTACGTATAAAAAAAATCATCCGAAGAAAAAATATTAAGCCGGGTTTTAAACCAGGTTTAAGAATTACAAATAAATTTCTATCCTGTTATATTCGTTTTCCTGTTTGCACACCTGTATGCGGCCATTATACAATTCAAGTTTATTTTTTAATTTGCTCATGTGCATTTCTCTTATCTGGTTATGAGCTACGGCAGCATAATCGCAGCAGCATATAAGTAACTAAAAATGATAGCCTCGTAAAAAATCTTCAATCTTCATTTTTTTCTTTCCTTCTAATTGTAATTCCTTTACATTAATGTATCCATTTAAACAGGCAAATTTTAAAAATGATTTGCCATTTGTTTCATAATTACCTGCGGTGTTTTTTACAGCAGCAATTTCTTTTTCGTTTTTATAAATCTTGAGTGTTTTGCCATTAAGCAAAGTAAACGCACCGGGAAAAGGCGAGAGGCCACGAATTAAATTATGCACTTCCTCCACCGTTTTTGTAAAATCTATTTTGCCCGTTTCGGTAAAAATTTTGGGAGCATGTTTAGGTGAATGGTGAATGGTGAATGCTGAATGGCCCTCTTGTTTTTCGGCCTCACCCATTGACAATTGCTCCCGATTGTGATCGGGACCCATTGCCAATTGCGGTGTTTTTTTTAAAGTGCCCTCTGCTAATCCTTTAATAGTTTTTACTAAAAGTTGTGCACCTATCTCTTTCATTTTATCATGCACTTCGCCAGCGGTATCATTTTCTCCAATAGCAAAACTTTGCTGCAATAAAATATCGCCTGTATCTATTTCATGTTGTAGTTTAAATGTGGTAACCCCGGTTTCTTTTTCTCCATTAATAACAGCCCAGTTTATGGGTGCAGCACCCCGGTATTGCGGTAATAAGCTGCCATGTAAATTTATGGTACCCATTGGGGGCATGTTCCAAACTACTTCAGGTAACATTCTAAACGCCACTACAATTTGTACATCGGCATGAAGCGATTTTAGTTCTGAAAGAAATTCAGGGTTCTTTAATTTTTCCGGTTGCAGAATATTTAAATTATTTTCTACTGCATATTTTTTTACGGCACTTTGCTGTATCTGCATTCCCCTGCCGCCGGGTTTATCCGGTGCCGTAATTACACCAACTATATTGCATCCGGCTTTTACCAATGCATCAAGAGATGCCACGGCAAATTCAGGAGTGCCCATAAAAACAATCTTTACATTTTTATATTTTTCTATATACATGATGGGCCTTGTTTTTTAGAAGGGGCAAAGATAATTTATTGGCCTGTTATCTGCATCTGTATGTTTTTTGTATAAAACCACCCCGCAATTGCTGCGTATCTAAATTTATGCTCAGGCATATTTTGCTGAAGGTAAAAATTATCTTCTTTTATTTTTTGGGTGATGTAGGCATCTGTTTTATTAAAGCCTGCATTATATACTGTTGCATACCATTGCAGTTTTTGCAGCGGAGATGTAAAGTTTTTATATTGGTAAATTTTGTTGCAGATGCAGACAAAAGCGGTAAGGTAAACCAATGCCCAATCTGTTTCCTGCAATCTTTTTACTCTTTGCATGCGTATTGTTTCGGCATCTGTGCTTTGATAGTTTAACTGCAGTTCCCTGCAAATACTATCGGGTAATAATTGTTTTATTTTTGTTTCTACCTGCTGTGCAAAAGTTGGTTTCATTTGAAAAAGGCCAATAGAAAAATTGGCATATTCTTCTCCAAACTGCACATACAATGTGCGCAGGCTTTCTGCCTCTATGCCATCTTTTATATTATTGAAACGCATTACTTCCGGAAAAACAATGCTTTGCAAAAACACCGCATCAGTTTGGCATACAGCCACACACTGCGCAAACTTATCCTGCATATGCTGTAATTTTTGTGTGGCAGCAGTGGCTTTGTTTCCAAAGCTTCTGCCAAAATCGGCCTGGCTATACCATCTTTTTGCAAACAAAAAAAGTGCGCATATAAGTATTCCTGCAAAGGCTATTGCAAAAAACCTATAAAATCTTTTTGCATAAATAAACATCTTTATCACCCTTATCGTTTTTATAAACTTTATAATAATACATGGCTGTTTCATTATTTACAGTAACCACTTTGGGAAAAACAATTCCTTTCACACTTTCTTCCGACCCATCGGCACGGTATATTTTTCCATTTTCATAATACACCGATTTAGAAACATCAGGGGTTAAAAACAAACGGCTTTTATTTTTAATGGGCACTTTAAATGAAGCAGCTTCGGTACCGTTTACTAAAATTTGTGTAGGGCTTTGAGAAGGTATGGTAATAATATCACCCTTATCGCTTACCATGCTTTCAGTGCCTTCGCCACTATAGGCATCCATCATATTGGCTTCAAACTGTTTGCCTGCCGAGGTTACGGTAATGGCTTTCTGATCTTTTTGATCTATTACTGTTGCCATACAATGTTTAAAGCCGGCACTTACAGAAAATTTTGCCGGCATACCCATTCCGGAAGCGGTGCAGGCTTTTTTTAATCCTGCTTCATTTACCATAAAAATATAACCCATACCCATTTTTGTGGTCATGGCATTATCGCCACCAATAGTTACCAGTGCAAAAAATTGTTTTTTATCCGGCGAAACAATCATTTTAGCCACGTTATCATAAGGGCCAAAATTTTTACCATTAAAAACAAGGTATAGTTTGCCATTAATAGTTTTGCTGTACTGGATGGATACAGGATCTTTTTTATCATTGCCCATATTTACAGCATCATCATTATTGCCGGATGAGCTCTCTTCATCATCATCCTGTTTCATACTTTTTATGGGTGCTTCTTTAAACGGGCCGGTACGCTTGCCATTGTCTATTAAAAAATATTCGTACTTATTATTTACGGTAACAAAAAGATAATTCACGGTATTGTTTTTTACGATGATGGCCGATTCGTCGTACAATAATTTTTCTTCTTTATCAAGAGTAAACACAATGCTGCCATTTGCAGGAGGGGCAGAAGGGGTATTGTTTATTTTTTCTTCCTGTTGGCCGGAAGATGAACCTGTTTCAGCGGCTGCTGAACTGCTGTTACCGTTATCAGTTTTTTTTGTTACTGCTTTTTCAGCTTTCTCTTTTAGTTTTTTTAAAAGCTGTGCCTGTGCTGCTATGCCTGCAAAACATGCCAGTGTAAAGCATACGATTATTTTACTTTTCATATTTTATAATTATTAGGTAATAAAATTTTTTTGTGTTGATAAATCATTTTTTACTGTGTAAGTCAATTTGATACTGCAGTGTAATTATTTGCCTGTGGTTTTTATTGTGTCCGTTCTCCCAAATCCGATGTATTACCACCACCTGCTGGTGTACCAAAAAATACAGGCGCAGCACCTCTAAGGTCTGGCAAGCCAAATGTGGTAACGCCATCGCCGCCATAATAAGTACCGATGATAGCAAACAATGCCGTGTTATTTACAATTTGTAATAACTGCCCATTGCAAAAAGCCCAACCGGGCGGTGCATAGTTTGCAGCAAATAATTTTATTTCGCCCAGCCATGCATCACTTATGGCACCTTGGTTATTAGGACCAATAAAAATACCTGTTAAGCATATTAAATAATTTAGTCCTAAACCGCCATGCCCTTTTCTTGCAGCCACCAAACCGGTAGCATTTGATTTAATTAAAAAATCGTTTGCATTGCCGTTTCCCGTTCCCGTTAGTGTAAGGTTTGTTGTGCTGGTAGTGCCGGCTACATCAAGTTTGGTTGCAGGCGAAGCGGTGCCAATGCCAACAGCGGCGCTGCCACCATTTATATACAATACCTGGTTGCCTTGTGCACCAAGCGATAATACATTAAAGCCACCGGGCTGGCCAAACTGCATAATGTTTGACGCACCTGCACCACCGCCACTTAAAGCCACCCCAAACTTTAAACGGTAGGCGGCATTGCCTATACGCATATCGCCTTCGCCGGCTGAAACATTCCAGCCATTAATGCCTGCAACATCAAGCCTTGTAGCAGGGGTGGTGGTACCAATACCAATATTTTGTGCATTGCAAAAAAAACAGGATAGCAGTGCTGCAGATAAAATAATATTCTTTTTCATGATTATTTTTTAGGAGTTTTTAATATTAATTGCATTAATATCATCAGGTAGATTCTGCTGCTGTTTATTTTTTTAATAACCCCTCTATTATTTTTCTTTGTTCATCTATTTGTTTTTGCTGTTCTTTGATGGCTTCTATTAATAACGGAACCAATCTTGCATAGTCCACTCCTTTGTATCCATCTATTTCATTCACCGCTTCGGGAACAATCTTTTCTACATTCTGCGCCAGCAAACCCATCTGTCTTCCTTTTTGAAAATTATTTTTTTGGAATGAACCGGTTTTCATTTCATACTCCACACCATTTATCTGTACTAATTTTTGCAAAGGAGATTGTATGGCAGTAATATTTTGTTTGAAACGTTCGTCGCTGGCATAAGTAGTTCCGTTTGCCCAAATACTGCCATTAACAAATAAGCCATACGCACCACTTATCTGAAACCTGCCGGCTTGTGTAAATACAGCAGCATTATCCTGTGTGCCAAAAGAAACTGCAGCACCGGGGTTATCAGAATGTAACCTTAATTCATTTCCATAAACACCAATACCTACTTCGCCTGCGCCACCGGGGTAGAGTAATATTTTTTCTCCCAGAGATGCAGGAAATGATAGCGGTCTTGTTGGATTATTTGTACCAATACCAACGTTACCATTTCCTTTTATCCGCATTCTTTCGGTAAAAGCATTGCTGCCTCCATAACCAAAGCTGATATCAGACACAGATGCATCGCTGTATAATTGCAGTAAATTATTTTGAATACCGATGCCGTATTGTGCACTCAGATTAGAGCCATTGAAAGAAATTTTTGCACCATTACTATTTAAAAAAGATAGCGGTGCAGATGGTGCGGTATTACCAATACCCACATTGCCGCTATTGTTGTTATAAATATTGGATCCGGATGCCGTCCAATAATTGGTGGGCAAGTCTCCCCAAAAAGCATAGCCGCCTGCATCGCTTTTAAGAATACGGTTTGATCCCTGGCCTCCATTGTTAAACCTTAAAACATTACTGATGGATAATGTATCTCTAAAAACTGCTTTTCCTGCCACATCAAAATTAGCTTGCGGCAATTTTGTGTTTACACCCACACGCTGTTCAGCACCCGGTCGTAAAAGTGTTAAACAAATGCTGAAACTAAAATTGGCACTGCCGTTAGTACTTTCAATTCTTATCAGCTGATTGGTGTTGGGAAAAAATGCAATATTATTGCCAAAGCCTGACCAGGTAGCAGAATCGATACAGGTTAATTGATCCTGCAGATTTGCTGAACAGGTGCTGTAGGTATAGGTTGTAAAAGTTACATTAGAGCCGCCAAAGCGCAATTTTAAAAATTGATCGGGAGTATTGAATTTTAACCATACATCCGGGTTATTGTTACATACAAATGTTCCCGGTATGCTGGTAAAAGTGGCGCCGGTAATATTATACACAACCGGCGTACATCCATCGGCACTCTCTATAATGGGCAGTGCCAGGGCATTGCAGGGCTCATCGTTGGCGGGCTGTGCAAATGTTGTGTATGCTCCAAGCATGAGCAATATCAATACGGTAATCTTTTTCATTGTTATTTATTTTCTTCAATCAGTTTTTTCAGTTCATCAATTTGGTGCTGCTGTTTTTCAATTTGCAATTGTTGTTCTTTCATACCTTCTATAAGGTAAGGCACCATCTTAGCGTAATCAATAGCTTTATATCCATCGCTGCCTGTACTTACTACCTGCGGAATTATTTTTTCTACTTCCTGTGCTATTAATCCTGCCTGCTCTCCTTCGCTGAAATTTTTTGCTGGAAAATCTTTTATATTCATTTGGTAAGACACACCGGTGAGTTGCATTATTTTTTTTAGTGATCCTTCCAATGGATGAATATTGTTTTTAAACCGGGCATCGCTGTTGTAAGTAATGCCATTGGCCCAAATGTTTCCAAAAACAGAAAGTGCATATCCACCAGAAATTTGAAATTTGCCTGCTTCGGTAAATACACCTGCATTGGTTTGTGTACCAAAACTTACTTTGGCACCGGGGTTATCAGCATGTAACCTTAATTCATTTCCATAAACACCAATGCCTACTTCGCCTGCACCGCCGGGATAGAATAATATTTTTTCGCCAAGGGATGCAGGGAAAGATAAAGGCCTTGCAGGATTAACTGTTCCGATACCAATATTACCATTTCTTAAAACGGTTAATGCATTACTTCTTATCGCATCGCTGGTTCCATTTCCAATTTGGAAAACCCTGTCAGCATTTCCAAAAAGCAGGGTACTTGGGTCATCCGTATTATCATTACAGGAACCTATAGTAACACCCCCAACAGCTTTTGCAGTAGTCAACGCTCCCATACTTACTGAATAGTTTCCACTGGCTATTGTTTCACGCCCCATGCTGGTTGAGGATCCTCCGGTGGCAGTTGTGAATTCGCCCATACTTATGGAAGCACTGCCGATCGCATTTGTGTTTGACCCCATACTTGTAGATGAAAAACCTAATGCCCTTGTACTAATACCCGATGCAAATGAATAATATCCCATGTTATCTTTATCCCATTGGTTGCCGGCGGTATAACCTGTGCGGAAAGCTGCTTTGCCGGCGTACCACATTGTTCTTGCACCTGTGCCGGACAGAGGAGGATTTCCTGGCGTTGCTAATACCGGATCAGCAGCGCTAAAAACAACACTGCTATCTGCCACATGCAGCCGTGCTTTTGGTATGGTGATGCCAATGCCTACATTAACAGCATCTGCACCAGTACCGCCTAATACTATACTGTTGCTGGCTGCAACTTTTGCATTGTAACCAATGGCTGTTGCATTAGATAGATTATTAGAAATAACATCTGCAGCAAATCCTATCGCAGTATTATTACTTCCGGTGCTGTTAGTAGCTAATGCACCTACACCCAGGCCTGTATTTCTGCTACCGGCATTATTAGCTACCAAAGCAAAATTTCCTATTGCAGTATTTTCGTTTCCAATAACATTTTGAAACATTGCATTAAGACCCATTGCTGTATTGGCACCGCCAATAGTATTATTGATTAACACGCCTGTGCCATTAGCTGTATTTTGCACACCGGTTGAATTACTTCTTAATGCATTGGCGCCGGTTGCAGTGTTATAATAACCAGTGGTATTTGCAAACAATGCTTTAGAACCAAATGCAGCATTAGCGGTACCGTCAACAGGGTTTACTGCACCAACACCATTATTAAATAAAGCACTATCTCCTACGGCTACAAGATTACTGCGATTGCCTGTGTTAAATAATGCACCGGTACCTATGGCAATATTTGAATACCCGGTTGTGTTGAAATATAAAGAAGTAAAACCTATGGCAACATTGGAATTGCCTGTTGTATTAAACCTAAGCGCATCACTGCCTGCTGCAACATTTTGACCACCACTAATATTTTGAGCCATGGCTAACTGACCAAAAGCTGTATTTTGACTCCCGGAAATATTGTTTAATAAACTTAAAGAACCAGTTGCAGTATTAAAAGAACCAGTTGAGTTTTTCTGTAATGCATAAAGTCCGATCCCTGTGTTATAGCCGCCTGATTTATTAGCTGATAAAGAATAATATCCTACTGCAGTATTCAATGTGCCTGTGGTAAAAGAATCTAATGCTCTAAACCCGAAAGCGGTATTGTAATTAAGACTATCTATATAACCCGAACGTACATTGTTTACTTTTATAGTTAATGGTTTTGTATCTGTTGTTCCAATAAAATTAGTGGCAGAATCTGTACCCGAATTACCAGATAAACCCCAGCCACTTTTAGCTACAATCGTTTGCCAGCTTGGTGTAGCAACTGTACCCATATTTATCATTAACTGGTTTTTTGCAGTGTCCAATACCAACAATCCTTTTGCAGGATTTACGATTGCATTTACTGCAGCCGAATTCATACGGGGAATCAGCAGGCCTTTTGTGCTGCTTTTAATATCCAGCATGGCGCTGTTATCTGGTGCACTGGCATCGTTGTTTACAGCAACATTTTGTGCTTGCGTTTTAAAGGTTACAATTATTGCCAGCAGCAGAATTATTTTTTTCATATTTATTTAGTTTGAATTTTCTCCATTAATTTTTTCAATTCATCCAGCTGCGTTTGTATTTTATCTACCTGATCCTGGTAGTTCAAAATTTGCCGTTGTTGTTCTTTTATGCTTTCTATTAATAATGGAACCAGCCGGGCATAATCCACTCCCTTGTATCCATCTTTTTCATTTACTGCTTCGGGTACAACTGTTTCTACATTTTGCGCCAGCAAACCCATTTGCCTGCCGGGCATAAAATTATTTTTAGAAAATTCTTTGGTTTTCATTTCATATTCTACTCCATTTATCTGCATTAATTTTTGCAGGGCAGATGTAATGGGTGTAATGTTTTGTTTAAATCTTTCATCGCTGGCGTATGTTGTACCATTTACCCACAGGCTGCCTAATACAGAAAATGCATACACACCATTTCTTTGAGCCAGGGCATTTTCTGTAAATACGCCTGCATTATCCTGTGTGCCAAAACTTACTTTAGCACCGGGATTATCTGCATGTAGCCTTAGTTCATTTCCATACACGCCAATGCCCACTTCGCCTGCGCCACCGGGATAGAGTAAAATTTTTTCGCCTAATAAAGCAGGGAAAGAAAGTGGCCGGGTGGGGTTTGCTGTATTAAGACCAATGCCTACATTTCCTGTAGTTGTATTCATAGTTAAAGACCACTGCGAACCTGTACCACCAAAAAAACCAACACGATCATCAGCAGCCATACCAATAAATGCAGCATTCACCGTATTGGCTGTATTGGTTAGCCAAAGGCCTGCAGATTGTGTACCCGTGCCTAATTGCAATCTTCCCTTCATCGTCATTCCATATTCGCCCTGGTTTATAATGCGTGCCCGTTCTGTAAATGCATTACTGCTTCCATAGCCAAAGGCAATATTGGAAGCAGCAGCATCACCATACATTTGAAGCAGGCCACCCTGTATGCCAAAGCCATAATGAATGCCGTTGGCAGTATTTCCATAAAGAGATATTTTATCACCCAGTGTGCTGCTGAATGTAAGCGGGAATTTTGGCGCCGGTTCATTTATGCCCAGGTTGTTTTTAAAATGTACATTATTTCTGAAGGTGGTATTTCCGGCAATATCTACATTTGTTTGCGGGGCATTTGTGTTAATGCCAATTTTTGCAGTTGATGCCGGCATACCTGTATATGCGCACAATCCAATTGGAATACCTGCATCAAAAACATTGCTTATCCTTACATAATAAGTTGTACCCGAAAGCAGCCCGGGAATTTGCAAACTAATTTCGTGCCCCACATAGTTATTACAAAAAACCCTGGTAAGCGCACTGTTACAGGCAGCAGCAGAAAAAATTTCGCACTCCACATTACTCACCACCTGGAAGGTGAGGTACAAATACACTGCATCTCCCGGCGATGTAAATTTATACCATGTATCTAACCTGTTGGCACCAACGCAGGTACCGGAAGGAAATGCAAGGTTTGCATAAGTAGCTCCTGATGTAGATATAATTGTAGGCTCGCAGGGATCGGCACCGGTTAACACCGTTAATGATGTTGCCGAACATATCTCATCATTTGCCGGCTGTGCATATCCATACATGTAAAGAGGCAGTAATAGCCAAAGCATTATTATTTTTTTCATAACTTTTATTACAGGTTAAAAGTAGCCATGCAATCAACGTATAGCTATCCCTGAAAAACATGATTTTTAAGAGGGGTTATTCTTAATTTAAAATAAAAAAGCTGTATCAAAATTTGATACAGCTTCTAAAGAAAAACCTGTTATTTTCTATTGTTTCATTACCAGCTTAACTGATTTTTGTGTGCCATCATCAAGGCTGATGTTGTATATGCCATTTGCATAAGCGCTCATATCTGTTTTTATACTTGTGACACC
>JAYVGA010000367.1:0-9220 GCA_043772635.1 Chitinophagaceae bacterium | reverse complement strand
TCCGATGCTCACGGATTTCTAATTTTGATTTAACTTGCCTCATAAGTGACTGTTTTTTGTCAACCTATTTTAGGCATACACAACCATTCACCATTCACCATTCACCTTTCACATTTGACTTATTTCAACCCCATCTCCCCCACAATTCTTTCTATCTTTTCATCCAGTATTTTTTCTGTAGCATCATAATTGGCTACATCAGCAAGCGGTGCATTTACACTAAAATAAAATTTAATTTTTGGTTCGGTACCGCTGGGGCGTGCACTAATTTTTGTACCGTCTGCCAATGCAAACTGCAGCACATTGCTTTTGGGTAAATCTATTTTAAAAGTAGAACCATCTGCCAGGTTAGTGCCGGTCTGCAATTCGTAATCCAGCAGTTGCGCTACGGCTACACCATCAATAGTTTGCGGCGGGTTTTTTCTATACGTTTCCATCATAGCTGCAATTTCTGCTGCACCGTTCATTCCTTTTTTGGTAATGCTGATAAGGTTTTCTTTATAAAAACCATACTGCACATACAGGTCGGCCAGTTTATTAAACAGGCTGCGGCCTTTATTTTTTTCATAAGCGGCCATTTCGCAAATCATCACTACCGCACTTATGGCATCCTTATCTCTTATCTCATCTCCAATCATCAAACCAAAACTTTCTTCTCCGCCAATGATGTATTTTTCTTTACCTTCTTTTTCTTTTATAAGCGATGCAATCCATTTAAAACCGGTGAGCACATTGTAACAGGCCACGCCACTGGCTTTGGCTATGGCATCAATCATACCGGTAGTAACAATTGTTTTTACCACCATATCATTGGGCTGTGCAATGCCTTTAGCTTTGCGGGCTTCAATCATATAATTAAAAGCCAGCAGGGCCGTTTGGTTTCCGTTTAGCAATATCCATTCGCCTTTGTTGTTTTTAACGCCTACGCCTACACGGTCTGCATCGGGGTCGGTGCCCAGCAAAATATCTGCATCCAACTCTTTAGCCTGTTGCAGGCCAATGCTCATGGTTTCTCTTTCCTCAGGGTTGGGGTACACTACTGTAGGAAAATTTCCATCGGGCTGGCTCTGTTCCTTTACCACATGCACATTGGTAAAACCAATTTTTGCAAGTGCCTGTGGCACCAGCATAATGCCCGTACCATGTATGGGCGTGTACACAATTTTAAGATCATGCTGTGCTTCGCAAACCTCGGGGTACACACTCAACCCTTTTACCATCTGAAGGTACAATTCATCTATGGCTGCACCAATGATGGTAATATTATTCTCTCCTCCACTCCATTTTACATCATCTACCGATGCAATTTTTTCTACTTCTACAATTACATTTTCATCATGCGGCGGCACCATTTGTGCACCATCATCCCAGTAAGCTTTGTAGCCATTGTATTCTTTGGGGTTATGGCTTGCAGTGCACACCACACCACCCTGGCATTTAAAATGGCGGATGGCAAAACTTAGTTCCGGCGTGGGCCTCAGGCTTTCAAACAAATATACTTTTATACCGTTGGCGGCAAAAACATTAGCTGTAATATTGGCAAACACATCGCTGTTGTTGCGGCAGTCGTAAGCAATGGCCACGCTCACCTCATTATTAAAACATTTGTTTAAATAATTAGCATAACCCTGTGTGGCCATACCCACAGTATATTTATTAATACGGTTGGTGCCAATGCCCATGATGCCCCTAAGGCCACCTGTTCCAAACTCCAGGTTTCTGTAAAAAGCATCTGCCAGATCATCGGGGTTTTCGGCCTGCATTTTTTTAATACCATCTTTTGTGGCCGGGTCATAATTACCTAAAAGCCATTTGTCTATTTTTTGTTGAATTGCTGCATCCATAGTTTTTAATTTTCGGCAATGAAGATATTTGTTTTGTATTTAATCTGGCAAACAAAGGAATCAATTTTTGTTTGTAATTTTAATAATATTTACTTATTTATGACCACTACAATATTAAAGAAACAAATAAACCAACTTATAGGCGATATAGAGGATAAAGATTTTCTGCAGGCCGTATACACCATTATTGCTAACAAGGCAGATGAAGCAGATACTGAACTGGCTCCCGAAATAAAAACAGCACTTGATCAGAGAAAAGAAAACCATACAAAAGGAACCAGTAAATCTTACTCATGGCCATCCGTAAAAAAAGCGGCACTAAGCAGAAAATAATAAATTACCCCCTTCATATTAAAGCCGAAGCCAGGAATGATATTATAGAGGCTGCGCATTGGTACGCCACTATACTAAAGGGATTAGATGAACGTTTTATACAATACCTGGAAGATGTAATAAGTACCATACAATACAACCCCAACACTTTCAAAAAAATATATAAAGATTTCAGGCAGGCTGCTCTTAAAAAGTTTCCGTATGTAGTAGTATACGAATTTGAAGATGATACAATAATTATTTATTGTGTGTTTAATGCCAAACAGCACCCAGGTAAAAAAATGGGCAGGTTGAAGAAATAATTTTATGAAACGCACATGCAATCTATTATCCGCTTTTGTTACAGCTCCATTGAGAATGGTGTGCTTACACATTAATGCTGTATCAATAATTTCAGCAAAAGATTGCAGCACTCCTGTAAATACCGGCGGTAAATATAAAACCATATACAGCTTTTTTTTTGCATGTATTATAACAGCCACTTCATTTGCGCAAGACAGCAGCAGGCTTTTTGAAAGTATATATTCTGTAAAAATGAGTATTGTGGCTGATACGGTTTTGGAACCGCCTCCACCCCCACCCTCCAACTCTTCAACAAAAAGTTTTTATAATAGCTCAACAATATTAACCCCACAACAGGTTCGCCGCCGCACCCGCATTATTGGCGGTACAAATATTATTGGCTACAGTGTGGGCATGGTTGGTTTGTACAAAGCATGGTACAAAGATTATCCGCAAAGCAGTTTTCATAGTTTTAATGATATTAAAGAATGGAAACAAATGGATAAGCTGGGCCATGTGTACAGTGCTTATGCAGAAAGTAAGGCCAGCATGGAGTTGTGGCGGTGGACGGGCATCAGCCGCAAAAAACGCATATGGCTGGGTGGCATGAGTGGTGCCATGTACCAAACGGTTATTGAAGTGCTGGATGGCTTTAGTGCAGAATGGGGCTGGAGCTGGGGCGACTTTGCGGCCAACATTACCGGCAGTGGTTTGCTGGTGGCACAGGAACTTGCCTGGGATGAACAGCGGGTTCAAATGAAATGGTCTTTTAATCGTAAGCATTATGCAGATGCTTCCTTAAACCGCCGAAGTACAGAACTCTTTGGCAAAAGCGAACCCGAGCGTTTTTTAAAAGATTACAATGGCCAAACGTACTGGCTGAGCACCACGCTAAAACCATTTTTTCCAAAAAGCAATATACCTGCCTGGCTGCAGGTATCGGTAGGCACCGGCGCAGAAGGTTTGTTTGGCGGCTTTGAAAATTTGGCTACAGATAAACAGGGTAATATTACTTTTAACCGGCCCGATATAAAGCGCTACCGCCAATGGTACCTTGCCCCCGATATAGACCTTACCAAAATAAAAACAAATAAAAAAGGAATTAAAGTGGCACTGCAGATTTTAAATATTTTTAAATTCCCTGCACCGGCACTGGAGTATAGAAGGGGGAAGTTTGGGTGGAAGTGGGTGAGTTTTTAAGAGAGGGATTTTTTTTATTTACACTCCCTGAGATTGAAAATTAATATTTACAGAAAAGTTTTATAGTAATGTATTTAAATAATTAAAATTCGGATCAATTTTTAAGGATACATTATGAGAAAAATGAAAACATCAGGGATATTGGATGAACAAATAATAATAAACATTTACAAATGAAAAGGAACGATTTAAAACGACATCTTAAAGATTATTCAATATTTGCTAACCGAAGCTCAACAATCAGTAATGCTTTTGCATCAGCCCTTTCTATAGCCGATGATTATGATCTAGATAAAATTGATAAGGCAATCACAATTCTTGGACAAAATCCCGATGATGAACTAAGCTGCGCATATTGTGACAAACCTGCAGAAACCTGGGATCATATTAAAGCGATAGTTAGTAAAAACGCCTTTTCAGGATATGGCCATCAAATTAATAATTTAATCCCATGTTGCAAGGAGTGCAATTCTGCAAAAGGGAATAAAGAATGGAAAGCATATTTAAAACTTAAAAGACTTGACACTCAAGAAAGAATTACACGTATTGAAAATTATATAAATCACAATTACGTTGACACCAAAAATCTTTTGGAAACTAAAGAATTCAAAGAAGATTTAAAAAAATTTAATGACCTGAAAGAGCAGGTTTTCAAACTCTTTAAATTAGGAGACGAACAAGCAAAAAACATTCGTAACAAAATACGACAAGCTACACTAACTGCTAACTGAAAATACATCAGAGTTTTACCAGTAAGAAACCCTTAGCTTTGATTTTACTCTTAACCATGAAAAAAATTATTACTTCCTTTTTATTTGCCTTTTTTGTTTTAACAGCTTTCGCTCAAAACAACATGCGTGCAGTTGAAGAATTAATAAACAGCACAAATCCGGGCTGGCCTTTTGTGCAGCAATTGATTGATGCAGCAACAAACAAAATTGAATTACTTCCCTGTGATTCATCTAAAATAAAAGAAGTGTTATTTAAAACACAGGTAACCACCCGTTCTCCCATGGGATCTATCATTTATGCTACCGGTGGAATATTAATTGACAATGGATGGATTCGTATTTTAGGTTCTGGAAACAGCAGACTTAACAGAACAATTCCCGACTGGAACAAAGGAAAAACATTTGCAGCATTTGGGGATAAGCCTTCATATCTATTGGTTGCAGACGATGCCGCCGGAGGTTTCTTTGCAATAAATGGCGGAGCATTAGGGAAAGACCCCGGAAAAATTTATTACCTCTCTCCCGATAAATTAATTTGGGAACCATTAGACCTTACATACACAGATTTTTTATATTTCTGTTTTTCAGGAGACCTTAACAAATTTTACAAAAACTTACGGTGGACAAACTGGAAAGAGGAAGTGTTAAAACTTGACGGAAATGAAGTATATTCCTTCTACCCTTTCCTATGGTCGAAACAAGGAAAGGACATCAATAAAATTATAAGAAAAAAAATTCCTGTTGAAGAACAATTTATATTTAACATGAGCAGCCGAAAGCAATTAGGGCTAGACAAGGAAGGCCAATAAAAGTCTACCTATTTGTACAACATCTTTAAATAAAGTATTCAAAATCTTACTATCTGGATTACTAGGTTTTATTTTCCTCCTATAAGTTTAGCTTAAAAAAATATAATCAGCATGGATAAATATGACTTTGAACTAACTGACTTTGCATTATCAAAAACAGGCATTCATCTTTTAAGAAGCAGCTTTAACTATAAAACGATTCTTTATTATGAAGTAGATGAGGTTGTACTAAAAAAAGCTTTAGAAACAAAAAGACCCGTTATCAGTATCATTTTTGGAATTTGCCTTATTTCTTTTACCTTCTTTTATGTTTTAAGTTTGTTTACAAACTTTAATGATCCAAGGGTTCATAGAATTTATATAGAATCTATCATATTGCCTGCATTACCTTTTATTTTGGGTCTTTACCTGCTTTATATTTCCGTAAAAAAAGAACCGGTTCTGCAGGTTGTCCTCGGTAAAGAAAGATATATTTTAAGAATCAGGGAATTGATTAATAAAAATGCAGCAGTAGATTTAAAAAAGTACCTCAACCAAAAGCTACCAAATAAATTTGTAACGCAGGATAACTTGTAGATGTCAGTTTTACAAACAAATATTTCCTTAAAAAATACAACCCGTGAAATAACCCTTGCATATTTTTTATATTAGCCATACATTGTAGTAAATAACTGTGTATGAAATTTAATATAGATATTCACTGCCACCCTACTACCAAACCATTTATGAGTGCTTTAGCGGAAGCGGATAAAAAAGATCCGTTTGCCGGTTTTAACCATAATGTGGAGGATGATATAATGAAGCTTATAAAAGGAATACTTTCAAAAAAAGCTGAGGTAGAACTTAAAACCCAAAGCAATTTTGATAATCTTTTTCGTGGCGGGCACCGTGTGGTTATTGCCAGCATTACACCAATGGAAAGGGGTTTTTTGGTAGCCAACCGGTTTAGAAAAACCAACCCGGTGGCAGATGCTTTTATTTTTGACCTGGGTACATTTTTGGGTACGGTAAAGCCCAAGCTTATAAATGCATTAATGGGCTTTAGCATAAAAAACATTGAGTTTGTAAGAAACAGTACCGGTTTACAAAACTATTTTACACAGGGCCTGCTGCCGGAATACAATTATCTTAAAAAATTTCACAACAAAAAAAGTGCACAGGAAGGATACACCCTTAAAATAGTAAACAGCTTTGCCGAAATAGAAGCAGGTATGAACAGCGGCGAAAATGCAATGTATGTTTTGGTAAGCGTGGAAGGGGCACATTCCCTTAAAAATATTGTACCTGTTATTGCCGAAATAAAAAACAACCAGGACAAAAAGTTTTCGCAAAGCGAACTGAATAATATTGAAGACGGGCAGGGCATAGAAAACAATATCCTTGCAATGAAAAAATGGAAACAGGTTCCTTTTTTTGTAACCCTCATGCACCATTTCTGGAACGGTATGGGCGGCCACGCAAGAAGCCTTAATAAAATGGTGGGCGAAATGCTGAACCAGCAGGAAGGAATTAATCTTGGCCTTACCGCTACCGGCAAACTCGTAATTACAGATTTGCTTAGGGATGATAATGGCCCACGCATACTGGTAGATATAAAGCACATGAGCATAGCCAGCAGAAAAGAGTATTATGAAATTTTAAATACTGACCCCCTGTTTAAGAATAAAAAAATACCCATCCTGTGCAGCCATACCGGCATTGCATCTGATGTGGATACTTTGGATGAACTGGAAAAAGTTAAGGACAAAACGGAGGAGTCCAATAACAGCAATTATTTTCATAAAGCTCAAATTAATCTTTGCGCAGAAGATATCCGCATAATTGCACAAAGCAATGGATTAATAGGCATACAGCTGGATGAAAAAAGAATTGCCGGTGCAGGATTTGTAAAAGAAAAATTAAACGGAGGGCTTAATACCAATGATCTTTTAAATGCCTGTGCAGAGCTGGTAATGAGTAATATTTTTATGGCAGTAAAGGCAGTTAATAATGTTAAGGGATGGGATTTATGTTCTATCGGGTCAGACTATGATGGTTTAATCAATCATCTTAATCCATTTCCCACCGCAGCATCTATCAGTATTTTAAGAGATGAAATAGAATTTTATTTAGATAATCTACACGATGTTAAAGAACCACAAACCGGTAACATTATTTTTACAGTGGCTGAAATGAAAAATTTAATGATGGGTTTAACAATAAAAGAAATATCAGAAAAAATATTTTCTGCTAATGTGATGGTATTTTTAAAGAAAAATTTTAACAGGGTATAAAGATTTTTTTATTGCCGCTGTTCGTGTCCCAGGAACGGCTTGCATGGTGAATGAAAATTCTATTTTTAAACAGCTTATAAGAAAAAAAATTTCTGTTGAAGAACAATTTATATTTAACATGAGCAGCCGAATGCAATTGGGATTAGACAAATACGGCCAATAAAAAGTTTGCGTACATCAAATAAAAAAAGGAAAGAACAAAAATTTATCCTTTCCTTTTCATTAAAATATTTTATCTCTTTCTATTTCACCCTTATCCACATTTGTGTAGCATCCTGCCCATTGGCGTTTTTGCCGGCAAGCCTTATTTGATTATTGTTTATCACATAAATACTGGCAGGCTGATAATTGAGCCCGCTGCAACCGCTTACCAGGTTGCTTATGGTAAAGCCTCCTGCATTATCTGCTGCAATGGTTTTCCAGGTTACATCATTTTCCCTGAGGCAATTTCCCGTACCTACAAGGGTAGTAATGCGGGCCTCAGATACCAGTGGTGCCACGGTAACTTTGCTTCCCACTAAAACATTATCGGGGCTGTTGCTGGTTAATTGCCACTGGCCTGTAAGGGTAAAGGCAGAACCTGTGCTGTTGGTAGCTTTTTGTAATGCTTCGCAACCGGCAAAGCTGATGGCGCCAATGATAAGCACCCATAATTTAAATGATTTCATATAATTGTTGGTTTAGGAAAATATAATTTTCAAAAAACGTACCAACAATATTATTAAAGATGCTGTACTGTCCATCCACTTATTCATGTAAATAAAATCTGCAGCATGCTGCTGTATTTATTTTCCTTAGTTTTGGCAAAAACACTGTAAATGAATTTTTCTGAAACCCCCATTACCATCATCCTTATTGCTGCCAATGTTATTTTTTCTCTTATAGGATTTAGTAATGCTGCCATGCTGGATAAAACCATTGGCTGGCCCTACAGAACCAAAAGAGAAAACCAGTATTACCGTTTTATTACCAGTGGGTTTTTGCATGCAGACTGGATGCACCTGTTTTTTAATATGTTTACTTTATTCTTTTTTGGTAGCAGTATTGAAGTTATTTTTTCTGCATCGTTTGCTAATGGACAGCTTTGGTATATTGTATTATACTTTACAGGTTTAATAGCATCAGATATACCAAGCTATTTAAAACATAATGATAACTATCAATACAGATCATTGGGTGCATCAGGAGCAGTATCCGCTGTTGTTTTTGCAGCAATCGTTTTTGATCCATGGAGTCAGCTTCAATTGTATGGTTTCATTAAAATGTCTGCACTTATTTTTGCAGTTTTATATATTGTTTTTTGTATTTACATGGGGAAGCAAAATGCAGATAACGTAAATCATGATGCTCACTTATGGGGCTCCATTTATGGACTGGCGTTTACTCTGATTTTATTAATAGCACTTCGCCCGGATGTTTTTCCTTTTATTATAGAAGATATAAAAAAACCGAGTATTATGGGCCGGCGGGAATTAGGTGAAGTTTTAAAATATTTGTTGACGATCCGGTAAGCTTAAACCTGTCGTCTATTCTTTTACCCAGCACCCAAATTATTTTTTTATTACTTTCTATTATCCAGGTATTTTCTTTTTCAATCAACGACATTTTCTGATCTATAAAAAACCTGCTGAGCTTTTTCTTTTTTTGCATACCCAGTGGATAAAAATAATCGCCTTTTTTCCATTTGCGCAGCAGCAGCGGAAATGTAATGTCACGGGCATCTAATTGTGCAGTCTTTTCTTCTTTGT
>JAYVGA010000366.1:0-3328 GCA_043772635.1 Chitinophagaceae bacterium | reverse complement strand
GCTTGCGGTTGTGTTTTTTATACTGAACCTCATTGGTACTTTTATAGCTAATCCCGAAACCTTTTTTAAAAGACTGGTAAATCATGCCTGGCTAATCATTTTTCTGCTTCCGCTAAATTTTATTCTTTTTGAATATACCATTCCTTTTATAAAACTAAGCTTAAAAAGAATTCTTGGAGGCCTGGTACTTCTCTGGATTCATTTAATGCTGTATTCTTTTGGCCTGTATGCCTGGAGGAACTTTGGTATTCAGCTGCATATTTATTTTGATTTAAATACTTTTAAACCCAAATACAGCGGAGAAAGTTTTTTCATGGGATATAGTGTGGCATCCATTTTCTTTTTTGGAATTATAAGGCATGTGTACAATTATATCACTTTAAAAAATGCTGCAAAGCAATTGCGTATAGAAAAACAGGAAGCAGAATTAAACTATCTTAAATCACAAACCAATCCGCATTTTTTATTTAATACCTTAAATAATATTTATTCTCTTGCAAGAGATAAGAGCGACCTGGCACCGGAATCTATTTTACGCCTGTCTAAAATATTACGTTTTATGCTGTACGAAACCGGCGGGGCTTATATTGCAATAGAACAGGAATTGAAAATTATTGATGATTATATTGCGCTTGAAAAATTGCGCTATGATGATTCTTTAAGGGTAAATTTTAATCATGATATTGAAGATATGAAACAGGCCCTGCCACCGCTGCTGCTGATACCCCTGGTGGAGAATGCTTTTAAACATGGTGTTTCTGAAACAAGAAATCAACCATTTGTAGATATTCATCTTTCGCTTAATAACCGGCAGTTGGTATTTATTGTAAAAAATTCTGCTGAATTATTTGGCGGAGAAAAGGCTGTAAAAGAAAATATCGGCCTTAGTAACCTGCGGCGGCAACTGCAATTGCTTTATACAGATTATGACCTGTCTTTTAACCAGGCAGCATCTGTTTTTACCACAACTTTAAAAATAAACCTGGCAAGCCATGTCTGAAATAAAATGTATTATCATAGAAGATGAGCCATTGGCTGTAAAAGTTTTAACCGATTATATTTCGCAAGTGCCCTTCCTGCAAATGCAGCAAACATTTAAAGATGCTATCCTTGCAACAGACTGGCTGCGCCATAATAATACCGAACTTATTTTTTTAGATATCCATCTGCCAAAATTAAAAGGTATGGCTTTTTTAAAAACGCTTAGCCATCCGCCTGCGGTAATTATTACAACCGCTTATCATCAATATGCAGTGGAAGGATTTGATTTAAACGTAACAGATTACCTGCTTAAGCCATTTGAATTTGAGCGCTTTTTAATTGCAGTTAATAAAGTTAAAACTTTACGGCCAGCCTTCACCGAAGCTTCGCCTGGCGCAACCGAAATGCATAAGCCAAATGAATCAGCAGAGATAAAAGATTTTATTTTTCTGAATGCAGAAAGAAAGAAAGTAAAAATTATGTTTTCAGAAATTGTGTATATCGAAAGCCAGCGGGAATACATCAGGATTGTAACAACAAAAAAAGAATACTTTTCAAAAATGAGTACGCATGAAATAGAAGCACTGCTTCCCCAAAATAGCTTCAAACGGATACACCGTTCCTTCATCATCTCTATAAACAAAATTGAATCTTACACCGCCGAAATGGTGGAGGTTAACGGGGTGTCTATTCCAATTGGCAGGGGCTACAGGGATGTTATAGAAAACCTGTAGGGTCTAATGCTAACCACCCATATTAATTTTACTGTTTACGAAATGCCAGCAGCCTGTAAGAAAACTCAGAACCATAGGCGGCTGAAGCGGTTGCTTGCGCCTGCGCCGGAAATACTGCACATCAGTTTTACAAACTGTTGAGCAGTGTAAAAAGTAAAAACTATTCCCACTTGAATTTTTCTTTTCCTGTTGCTGCTTTTACATCTTTACAATTAATACCTGCTCCTGTACCGGGGCTCGCCGCTGAGTATTTATAAAATGAAAAGTATAAAGGCTAAAAAAATATCTGGAACACAATCCCTGTTTCCCACAATCAATTTATTACGGTTTTCTACCTGCGAAATACATACACTATTATTGCTCATTCCCTTCTATTTTAATTAACTTCATTGCTCACATAAAATGCAAAAAAATCAAAACAGATTATGGCAAAAACAATTCTTATTACTGGCAGTACGAGTGGCATAGGACTGGCTACAGCAAAGCTTTTTGCTGCCAGGGGGTATAATATTGTATTTAATGGGCTGGAAGAAAATGGCGCTGAAATATCTGCTGCTGCAGCAAAAGAAGCCGGGGTAGATTATTTATTTTCTCCGGCCAATTTATTGCACCCGCAGGAGATACAAAAAATGGTAAGTGATGCATACCAAAAATTTGGAACAATAGAAGTTGTGATGAACAATGCCGGCATTCAATATGTGTCTCCGGTTGAAAATTTTCCTGATGAAAAATGGGATGCAATTATCCAGATAATTTTATCGGCCAGCTTTCAGCTTTGCAAAGCAGTATGGCCACAAATGAAGGAACAAAAATTTGGAAGAATTATTAACCTTGCCTCTGCACATGGGTTGATTGCTTCTCCTTTTAAAAGTGCTTATGTTTCTGCCAAGCATGGTCTGCTGGGTCTAACAAAAACACTGGCGCTGGAAGGAGCAGAGTTTGGTATTACTGTTAATGCCGTTTGCCCCGGTTATGTATTAACCCCCATTGTAGAAAAACAAATTCCCGACCAGATGAAAGTACACAATATGACAAGGGAAGAAGTAATAAAAAATGTAATGCTTAGAGAGCAGGCAATTAAAAGTTTTATATCTGCAGAAAGCGTAGCAGAAACTGTATTTTTCCTGGCAGATAATCCGGCATCGGAATTTATAACCGGTATTGCACTACCTATTGACGGTGGCTGGCTAGCTCATTAAAAATAAAATTCGCCGGGCTTCTTTAAAAAAGTACTCCGGCGCATACATTATTTAATAAGTTTATTTATCCAAAAAATGTTTTATAATCTCCACTATTTCCGCAGCCCCTTTTCCATACAACATCGTTTGGTGATTGCCTGATACTTTTGCATACATACAGTTTTTCATTTGCTCCACTGTTTCCATGGCATTTTCTTCGGGCAGCAATGCAGCATTTAATGTATAAACGCCCGGCGCATTTATGAGGATGGTTTCATGATCTACTTCTTTAAGATAATCTGCCCAGGGTTCGCCCAGGCTGCCTTTCAATACTGCTTCCATCATGTGCGGTAATTGTGGAATGCAAATTACAGTGCCATCCGTGTTTTTTTGAATATCTGCACGGTAATAATTTTCCATAAGAGGATCCCAAAA
>JAYVGA010000365.1:0-3552 GCA_043772635.1 Chitinophagaceae bacterium | reverse complement strand
TAAAAATCAGGGTTCGTTTTCATCCATGCATTATCTGGTGCCGAATGATTGGCCACCCAGTCTGTAATTACTTTAAAACCCATGCTGTGCGCCTGTTGTACCAGTGCCTTCCAGTCGTTCATCGTACCATAGTCTTCATTTATAGCGGTATAATTTCTTACTGCATAATAACTTCCCAAATCTTTGCTGGATGCTTTCCTGCCTTCAATGCCAATAGGAGTTACGGGCATAAACCAAAGAATTTCTACACCCATTTCTTTTAAGCGGGGCAGGCTTTTGGCAAACTCATTAAAGGTTCCTGCTGCCGAATACTGGCGCAGGTTTACTTCGTATACATTACTGTTTGCATACCATTTTTTTTCCGGCTGTTTTATATCTTCGTTTACAACAGCTTCATCTTTTGTGGTTTCTTTTTTTGTTTGTCTGCAGGAGGTAAATAATAAAACAGCCAGCAAAGAAATTTGTATAGATTTTAATAATGGCATAATAATTTTTTTTTGAAGTTAGGGAATTATTTATTGAAGCCATTTTTCTTATACAACTTTACCAGGATATTTTATTTTACACAGAAGGATTTTATTTTAAACGGAACCCCATGATCTTTTAAGAATGAATATATTTATGCATCTAAAACCTTACACATGCTAAAAATTCTTTTTTTATTATTGCTGATAAATACCTTTGAAACAACTGCACAAACACCTTTAGGAAAACTTACTGTAGAAAAAATAATGCGTGATCCAAAATGGATGGGCAGCTCACCATCCAACCCTGCCTGGAGCGCAGATGGCAAATATCTTTTCTTTAGCTGGAACCCCGGCAAAGAACCCGCAGATTCACTGTATTATATTACCAGCGGGGATAAAACGCCTGTAAAAGCCAGCGCAACAGTAAAACAGCAAACAGTAATGGAAAACAATGTTGTTTATAATAAAAACAGAACAGCATATACTTATGCAAAAGATGGAGATATTTTTTTTACGCAAATAAAAACCGGCAAAACCCGGCGCATTGTTAGTACTGTAGATTTTGAATTTAATCCACAGTTTTCTTTTAATGAAAGCAAACTGGTTTATACCCGCAGCCAGAATTTGTATGCCTGGGATATTATCACCGGCGAAACCCTTCAGCTTACCAAAATACAAAATGGCAGCAGTGCCCCCGGCAGAGGAAGCAGCCCAAAAACCGACAGCGATAACCAACAGGAAAAATGGCTTAAAGAAGATCAGTTACAAACTTTTGAAATTTTAAAAGAACGTAAAGCAAAAAAAGAAGCTACAGAAGCCTACAATAAAAATTTGCCCAAAGAAAAAGAATTGAGAACTATTGCTATTGATGATAAAAATTTACAAAACCTGGTAGTAAGTCCTGATGGGCGTTTTATAAGCTACCGGCTGTTTAAATCATCTGCAGGTAATAAAGGAACCATTGTACCCAGTTATGTAACAGAAACAGGTTTTACTACAGATATTGCTGCAAGAACAAAAGTGGGAGAACTGCCTGGCAGTTCAGAATTTTTTATTTACGACCGGCAAAAAGACAGCCTGTACACTATTAAAGCAGATTCGTTGCCGGGCATAAAAGACCTGCCGGATTATGTGAAAGATTATCCCAAACAGCTGGAAGAAAAAACAAAAAAACCGGAGAGCAGGCTGGTAAATTTCAGCACAGCTTTATGGTCGCCAAAAGGGGATTACCTGCTGCTGGATATCCGCTCTGCTGATAACAAAGACCGCTGGCTGATGGTTTGGCAAACCGCTACTGCTGCAATGAAACTGGCAGACAGGCAAAGAGATGAAGCCTGGATAGGTGGCCCCGGAGTTTTTAACCGTGGGTGGATAGATGATAACAACATCTGGTTTCAATCGGAAGCAACAGGCTACAGTCATATTTATACTTTTGATGTAAAGACGGGTAGTAAAAAAACAATTACTGCCAGCAAATACGAAGTGCAGGATGCGCAGTTATCTGTCGGTAAAAAATATTTTTATATAACAACCAATGAAGTACATCCCGGCGAAAAACATTTTTATCGTGTACCCGTAGCCGGTGGTAAGGCAGAACAATTAACTGCAATGGAAGGAAGCAACCAGGCAGTTTTATCGCCCGATGAAAAAACACTGGCCATACTTTATTCTTACGCTAACAAACCAACAGAACTTTACTGGCAGCAAAATGCTGCAGGTAAAAAAGCTATACAAATAACTGATAAAGCGCAAAGCTCCGAGTTTAAAGCCTACGCCTGGAAAGATCCTGAACTGATAACGTTTAAAGCAAGAGATGGTGCGGATGTGTATGCAAGAATTTATAAACCTGCCAACCCGCATGCCGGTAAACCGGCTGTTATTTTTGTGCATGGTGCAGGCTATTTGCAAAATGCACACAAATGGTGGAGCAGCTACTTTAGAGAATATATGTTTCATAATTTACTGGCAGATGAAGGGTATTATGTAATGGATATTGATTACCGTGGCAGTGCAGGCTATGGCAGGGATTGGCGCACCGGTATTTACCGGCACATGGGCGGAAAAGATCTTACAGATAATGCAGATGCAGCGGCATACATGGCACAAAATTTTGGAGTAGATAAAAAGCGTATAGGCGTTTACGGTGGTTCGTATGGCGGCTTTATTACACTGATGGCCATGTTTACCACACCCGATGTTTTTGCAGCAGGTGCAGCGCTCAGGCCGGTTACCGATTGGGCAAATTATAATCAGGGTTATACATCTAATATTCTTAACGAACCCTTTAACGACAGCATAGCTTACCGTAAAAGTTCGCCCATTTATTATGCCGCAGGATTAAAAAATAATTTATTAATCTGCCATGGTATGGTGGATATAAATGTGCATTACCAGGATGCAGTAAAATTATCGCAGCGCCTGATAGAATTGCATAAAGACAACTGGGAGCTGGCCTCTTACCCTATGGAAGATCATGGTTTTACAGAACCCAGCAGCTGGGCAGACGAATACAAACGCATTTTTAAACTCTTTGAAACGGTGTTAAAAAAATAATATTTTAGCCGGTAAGACGTTTATATTGATAGTATATTTTTTTTACTGACTTACAGTCTTTCCGGCAAAACAATTTTTCAAAAAGCGAAGCTTCTTTTTGCTAAGAGAACAAAGAGAAAAGGAGAACAAGCAGGCAAATAAAACGACCTTTTTTCTCTTTTACTTTTTATTCTCTTAGCATTTTTTTTTCGTCTTACCGCCTTACCGGCTTGCCCCGCTTTTTTGCGGGGGCAAAAAATCTTATTGTAATTCCTGTTAAAAAAAATATAATAACAATAACAGGATTGTTATAAAAAACTAAAACCCAAAATATGGCATAGTATTGTATTAATTAGTACACAGAGAAGAAAAAACAAACTTCTGCATTACTAAAAATTTTAAAACCTAAAAACTTTCTACGATGAAAAAAATATTACTTCCACTGGCCATTGTTTCTACAGTTATTTTTTCTGGATGTAACAGCAAAACAGAAGAGCCTAAAAGAGACATGGTTTTGCTTAACGATTCGATGTACAGAAACAGCATGAACAGC
>JAYVGA010000364.1:0-4573 GCA_043772635.1 Chitinophagaceae bacterium | reverse complement strand
CAGATTTCCCTTTAAAGAAAGTACGGTTGGGTGAATTAAAATTTTTAAGAGCCCATAGTTATTTTACCATGAAATTGTTGTACAAGAATATTCCCATTTTTGATGAGGTAGCTACCAATGAAGAAGTTTTGGCCACTTCAAATACATTAAGCAATGAAGAATCCTGGAATAAAATTGCTGCCGATTTTCAATTTGCCATTGATAATTTACCAGCAACACAGCCACAAATTGGCCGGGCTAATAAATCTGCAGCGCAGGCTTACCTGGCAAAATTAAGATTGTACCAGGCTTATGCCCAGGATGCCACCCATCATGTAACGGGTATTACCCAGGCAAGGTTGCAGGAAGTAGTAACACTCACACAGGCCGTTATTTCATCTGGCAAATATTCATTAAGCCCCGATATTGCAAATAACTTTTTAGCAGAAACGGAAAATGGGCCTGAGTCTGTTTTTGCTATTCAGTTTACCATAAATGATGGAACTACATCTGGCAGAATGAGTTTTGAAGATGGATTAAATTATCCGCATGGTGCACCACAATATGGCTGCTGCGGTTTTCATGCCCCCAGTCAGAATTTAGTAAATGCACACACTACCGATGTAAATGGTTTACCCAATTTTACAACATTCAATAACAGCATTGCTAATTTGGCTACAGCCACCGTTGATCCCCGGCTGGATCATACAGTTGGTATTGATGGCCACCCATACAAATATGATCCCACAAAACCTTTTAGCAATAGCTGGGTCAGGGATCCCGGTGTGTATGGTAATTTTCACAGCATGCGTTATCAGCAGCTGGCCACCAGTGCATCTTATTTTAAGCTTGGGCCATTTATGGGTACTGCCCATAATTACGATATCATCCGCTACGATGAAGTGTTATTAATACTGGCAGAAGCATATATTGAATTAGGGCAGGAAGCAAATGCTTTACCATTAATAAACCAGGTACGCAACAGGGCAGCCGCAAGTACAGGAAGATTAAAGAAACTGGATGGAACTTTTGCTTCCAACTATAATGTAAAGCCATACCCTGCCGCAGGATGGACACAGGCTTATGCACGTACTGCTTTGCAGTGGGAAAGAAGAATGGAGTTTGCCACCGAAGGTCCACGTTTTTTTGATTTGGTAAGATGGGGAATTGCAGAGCAAACTTTAAATGCTTACATAACTGTAGAAAAAACAAGGAGAACTTTTTTATCTACCGCTAAGTTTACGGCAGGCCGGGATGAATACCTGCCCATTCCACAATCGGAAATTACTTTTACCAATGGATTGTATAAACAAAACCCGGGGTATTAATTTATGGATAATTATTGCCCTGTATTGAGGTTAAAAAAAAGTAGAATGGAATTTAAAAAAATATTAGAGTAATTTATTTTAAAATAAAAATGTTTTTCACATAGCTTATAGCAAGTAAGCAGTTAGTTTTGGTGATGAGGGAGGGGGTATCTACTTCCTCCTTCTTTTATTTTTAAAAATTATTAATAACCGTTAGAAAAAAAATAATTATGAAAAGAGAAAAGACCATATTTATAATTTGCCTGTTAATTATACAATTATCCGGTGCTACGCTTTTAGCACAAACCAGTAACAGGCTTATGAATGAACCACACCGGCCACAGGTTCACTTTTCTCCTGCAGCACACTGGGTAAATGATCCAAACGGAATGGTATACAGCAATGGCGTTTACCATTTATTTTTTCAGTATCATCCTTACAGTTCGGTTTGGGGCCCCATGCATTGGGGGCATGCTACCAGTACCAATATGATTAACTGGAAGGAGCAACCCATTGCAATTTATCCAGACAGCATCGGTACTATTTTTTCTGGCAGTGCAGTTGTTGATAAAACTAATTCTTCCGGTTTTGGAAAAAATGGGAAGGCTCCTTTGGTAGCTATTTTTACACAGCATAATATGGATGGAGAAAAAGCAGGCAAAAATGATTTTCAAACACAAAGCATAGCGTACAGCAATGATGATGGAAAAACCTGGACAAAATATGCGGCCAATCCTGTACTTAAAAATCCAGGGATAACAGATTTTCGTGACCCTAAAGTAATGTGGTATGCGGCACAAAAAAAATGGATTATGACGCTGGCTACAAAAGATCATATTACTTTCTATTCTTCTCCCGATTTAAAAAACTGGAAAAAAGAATCAACGTTTGGAAACGATCTTGGCGAACATGGCGGCGTATGGGAATGCCCTGATTTATTTTCGTTGGCTGATAAGGGTAAACAGGTTTGGGTGCTGGTTGTAAACCTCAATCCTGGCGGGCCTAACAAAGGTTCGGCCACACAATATTTTACGGGCAGTTTTAATGGAAATGCATTTACTGCCGATCATACAAATACTAAATGGCTGGATTACGGGCCGGATGAATACGCAGGCATTACCTGGTCTAATACCGGCAACAGAAAAATATTTTTAGGCTGGATGAGCAACTGGATGTACGCAAACCAGGTGCCCACAGAAAAGTGGAGAAGCGCTATGACTATTCCCCGGGAGTTAAAATTAAAGCATGTGGGTAAAGAGATATTAATTGCTTCTGAGCCGGTTGCAGAATTATCTGCCATTCAATTAAAACCAATAGTTGTACAAAATATTTTGATTAAGGATAATACAGACCTTGCAAAAAAAACTGGTAAAATAAATTTCCCCTGCCGGTTAAATTTAAGTCTTGACCAGGCAAAAGATTTTTCACTGGTGCTTGCCAATGATTTGGGAGAGCAACTGGTAATTGGTTTTGATAAAAAAGAAAATCAATATTTTATTGACCGTACAGCATCTGGCAAAAAAGATTTTCAAACCGGTTTTGCTGCAAAGCATGTAGCACCCAGATTTATGAATACGGCTAAAATGAAGATTTCATTAATAATAGATGTTAGCTCAGTAGAATTATTTGCAGATGATGGGTTAACGGTAATGACATCCATTTTTTTTCCAAATAAACCCTACAATAAAATTAATATTCAATCAGCCAATGCTGCTGCAATTAATAAGTTAGAATATATACCTTTAAAAAGTATCTGGAAATAAAACCGGTTTTACTTATTTGTATGAAGTATAGAGAGCTTTGTAGTTTAAGTTCTATATTTAAAAATCAAATACCCATTACCTGTAAAATTTAGAATTTATAAAATCATTTTTATTTTGCTAATACTGCGTACGCCACAATAAATTTTACGAATAATTAATTAGGGATTATCAAACATGAAATACATTTTTATATTTGTAGCTTTTTTAATGAATGGTAATATGATGTATGCCCAAAAAATAATGCCCTTGTATGCAGATAGTATTCCTAACAGTATACCCGGTAAAGACCTGGAAAGTATTACTGATAATAATGGCGTGATGATTATTCATAACGTAAGCCAGCCGACACTTACAGCCTATCTTCCTCCGCCGGCACTGGCAAAGGGAGCAGCAGTAATTATTTGCCCCGGTGGCGGGTATGAGGTTATAGCTGCGGGCCACGAAGGATCGGATGTGGCAAGGGAACTTAACAAAGCAGGTATAGCAGCCTTTGTATTAAAATACCGCATACCTAAAGATGCTGTAATGCCCAACAAAGAAATTGGTCCTTTGCAGGATGCGCAACAGGCCATTAAAATGGTACGCAATCATGCAAAGGAGTGGAATATAAATCCTGGTAAAATAGGCATAATGGGCTTTTCTGCAGGCGGGCATTTGGCTGCCTCCGCAGGCACACATTATGATAAAGCTTTTATTTCAAATGCTGATAACATAAATCTCCGTCCAGATTTTTTGATACTTATTTACCCCGTCATCAGCTTCCAGGATAGTATTACCCACACCGGTTCAAGAATGAATTTGCTGGGTAAAAATGTTTCTCAGCAAAAGAAAGATTTTTATTCAAACGAAAGGAATGTAAACCCTAATACCCCAACAACTTTTTTAGTGCACGCCAGTGACGACAGCGCTGTTAAAGTGGCCAACAGCACAGCTTTTTACCAGGCCCTGGTGCAGCATCATGTACCTGCCGAACTGCATATTTATGAAAAAGGCGGACATGGTTTTGGAATGCTTAAAAATAATACTACTACAGATGCATGGTTTAACAGCCTGGTAAATTGGTTGCTGCAAATAAATTTACTGCAGCAAAAAAAATAAAACTGAACAGGTAGAAGAAGCAAATAAAAAAGCAGGAGAACTCTTTCATAACGATTGGTACAACCGTAAAAAATATGCATGGGAAAATAAAAATTTAAAGCCGGTAAGCCCGGCAGATGCTGTAATTTCAGCCTCCCTTAAAAAAAATTCCAAATAGAATGCAGGTATGTTTAGTTTATTTAGAAGTAAGTAAAGTAACTTACCAGGGCAGTATGCTGATCAATTTAAATCATCACCCAAAATATTTTTAAAAAATGAAATATCTCTTTAGCTTCTTTATATTTTCTTTTATTATTTCCTCAGGTGTTTACAGCCAGGTACCCGCAGCAACAGTACCGGTTTTTCAATTGTACCGGGCCGATAAAAGCGTATTTACCAATAAGGATATGCCAAAAGGAAAAATGCGGTTCTTTGTATTTTTCGACC
>JAYVGA010000363.1:0-11666 GCA_043772635.1 Chitinophagaceae bacterium | reverse complement strand
CCGGGTTGACTTTCCTTCAATGTACGGAGCAGTCAATTCCATGTTGGGGCCGGGAAATACACCGAGGTCAATATCTTTTTTTATTCGTAAATCTGAGTAGGGCTCAATGCTGCCGCAGGTTCTGATAGTGGTAGCGCCTGCAGCGAGGTAAAGCCGGGGGAAGGTGAATGGTAGTTGTTTTAAATTAAGGTAACGGGGTTCTATGGAATGAGCCGATATGTACATGTGCTCATGCAGCATTACTAAACCAGGCATAATGGCTTTGCCATTCAAATCGATAATTTTAGCATCTTTGGGAATGATTGCTTTTGCATCATCGCCTACCCAATCAATTTTACCATTGCTGATGATAACTGTTTGATGTGGTTTAGCAGCATTGCCTTTGCCATCAATCAACAAACCATTTTTGAAAATAGTAACCGGGTCGTTATACTCAATATACTTTTTTGTTTCATCGCTGAATTTTATTTGCGAAAAAGCAGGGGTTGTTAAAAGGCAGGCAAGGATAAAATATTGCAGTTTTATTTTCATGATAAAAATTTTATTTGTTTTTTTTTTTGGCTAAAGCCAATACAATTTTATTTTTTAACCCACAGGCTAAAGCCTGTGGCAATTGATCAGGCTATTTCACACTTTTTATAATCTTTCAATTATTCCTGTCTTTTTAAAATTATGTATAGCTTTTTAAATTGCCTCCAGCTTTAGCTGGAGGATAATTTGATTTTGCATGATTGGCTTTAGCCAAAATTCTTTCTCTATAATAAATTTTAACTCCGTTTGATAAGTGTTGAATGCAGGTGTTTTACCTTCCACTGTTTTTTTGCACTGATTAAAACTACTGTTTCTAACCATTGTACCGTTGCCTGTTTTCCGTCTCTTGTTATTACTGACTGAAGACGATAAGTAACCCATGCCGTAGTTTTATCTACTGTGGTATTGATGAACTCAAAATTATTGGTACGTTTAAAATCTGCTGACTGATTTAGTGTAATGGCTTTCAAAATAAGCGTATCTATAGTCCAAACCTGGCCATATTCGTACAATGTAATATCTGCTGTGCTATGGACTTTCAGGCTGACAGAATCACGGTTTGATAAAGCATCAAATATTTTTACTACGGTTTGCTGTACGGCCTGCTGGCTTGCAGTTGGGGGCTCCTGCGCCATCAGCATGGCTGATATTGAAAGTGTAATAAGCAGTAGTGATATTTTTTTCATTAATTGTTTTTTTTCTTTTTAAATTGCTTCATCACAAAATATATCACAAATACCACCGCTATAAAAATAAGCGTTGATAAAATTTCCCATTTTTTTAAACTACTAAGTAACCATACAATGGCTGCTATGCCAATTAAAGGCGTTATTAAACCACCGGGTACACGGAAAGTTTTTTCATCAATATCTTGTTTATACCTTCTTAATTTAATGGTGGCTAAAATAACAGCGAGGTAAACAAGCAGTATAGCTGCACTGGCCAATATAGCTAATTGTTTTAATCCTCCTGAAATAGAAAAAAGAAAAATCAACGATGCATAGGTAATTACAGCCAAATACGGCGTGGCAAACTTAGTATGAACTTTGCCGAGAAACCTGGGGAACATGCCATCATTTGCACCAGCAAATAATGTACGTGGCGTAGCCATCACATCTGCACTTACACATCCAAAGCTGGAAACAGCAGCCGTAATCAACAGTATGGTTGCACCTGCCGGCCCTACAATTTTTTCGGCTATGGCTGCCAGTGGTGCATCTTTAAACCCCGCCATGGCGGGGCCAAGCACACCCTGTGTTACGGTTTGTAACAGCATATAAATTATCAACACTACAATACCTCCCACGCAAATACCCAGCGGCACTGTACGTTTGGGATTTTTAAATTCGCCACTCACGCCAAGTGATGTTTCAAAGCCGGCAAAGGCATAAAATAAAATAAGTGCTGTATCGCCAAATGTTTTAAGTGATGGTACATGTTGCCAATGCAGGTTGCCGGTTTTTATCTGGCTAAAGCCAAAGATGATAATACCCAGCAGCGGTAATAATTTTATAATGGTAATCAGCTTCACCAAGCCAATACCTTGTTTTGTACCCCGTACATTAATCAGCACCATAAAACCAATAAGTACAAAAAAGAAAAAACCACGGATAAGTGGATTTACAAAATCAGGAAATAGAATAGCCAATGAATCAGCAAGAATATTCATAACGGCAGCACTGCCCAAAATACCCCATCCAAAAGTAAACAACCAGTTAATAACAAATGCAAAAAAACTGCCGAAAGCAGCCTCCACATAGGCATAGGATCCACCGCTGCTTGTTACCCGGCTTCCAATTTCGGCATAGCAAAGCATAATAGCAGCCAGCATTATGCCGCAAACTATATAACTGAAAATACCAAAAGCACCCATGGCAATACCAACAATAGCCGGCAGCACAAATATGCCCGAGCCAATAACACCACCCACAATGGCAAGTGCAAGGCCCGATACGCCTACTACCCTTTTTAATCCTTCATCTGTTTTTTGGTTAGCCATATTTGTTGATTTTTTTTGCCGGGAAGCCGGGAAGACGGTAATACATTTTTACAAACGACTTACTGAGTTTCTGGCAGGTTCTCTTTATTTTTTTTCATTAGCTTTTAACACCCTTAAAAAATTACCACCTAAAATTTTATTGATGTCTTTTTTGCTGTACCCTTTTTCAACCAATGCTTTTGTAATTAATGGATAAGCCGTAACATCATCTAATTGTTGTGGTGTAAGGTTAATGCCATCAAAGTCGGAGCCGAGGCCTACGTAATCAACACCTGCTAAACGGATGATGTATTCAATATGATCAATGACCATAGAGAGCGGAGGCCTGATGCTATTTGCTTCTGCTGCATATTTATAATACAGGTAATCCTGTGCATAGTAATCTGCCATGCCGGTTTTCATAAGCGAATCATTCTCTGTTTTATGCATCGCCATAAATACAGCTTCTTTTTTATCGAAACTGCTGTCAATAAATCCGGGGTTAAAATTTATTTGTATCACACCCCCATTTTTTGCAATAGCTTTTATTTGATCATCTTTTAAATTGCGCCGGTGCGGTACAAGAGTGTACACCGAACTGTGTGAAGCGATGATGGGTTTGGTGCTTAGTTTAATTACATCCCAAAAAGTTTGGTCGCCTGCATGACTAATATCTATCATCATCCCCAATTGATTCATTCTTTGTACCACCTGTTTTCCAAAATCATTTAACCCTTTCTTTTTTGTAGGGTGTAAAGTCCCTCCTTTGGAGGGGTTGGGGGAGGCTTCATCTGCTGCGCTGGTAGCCCACGATGGAGCAATGTTGTGTGTAAGCGTTAAATACCTTGCGCCACGTTTATACAATGCATCTAATTTTGTAAGATCATCTTCAATCATGTGACCACCTTCTACACCAAACATAGCAGCAATCTTATGTTCTTGTACCGCTTTTTTCATTTCGGCATAGTTGAACACTTTGATAATTTTATCCGGGTTACGTAATGCCACAGCATCTAGACTATCCATTTCCTTATTGGCATAAGCAAACGGATTTTTTGCATCTCCATCGCAGTAAACAGAAAATATTTGCACATCAAGCCCGCCTTTTTTCCAACGCACTAAATCACTATGAGTTTTACCTTTTAAATCCTGATCCATCACTATGCCTAAATCAACGGCCTTCATCAAAAAATCATTATGGGTATCTGCCACAATGGCTTTAGCATGAATTTTTTTATAGGATTGAGCAATTATTTGCTGCGATAATGTAATGCTGATGATCAATAATATTTTTTTCATGCTACCCATTTTAAATAATGTTCATTTTTATTTTTCAGTAATAAAAGTAATTTTAGTCAAAAGATATAATTATTTAATTTCAAACAGTACTAAATTATTTTTTCATTTTCTTTTGCCGAAAAATAAAAAGAGCTGCCGGGTTCCAGATACAAATATTTTCCTGTTTTAATTGTGATAGATTTTTTATTCTTTGTATTATAACAGATCACTTCATCTCCTGCAACCAGTTCTGCCACCATCGGCCCACGGCCTTTGATAAGCTGATTGTTGAATGATGTACCGCTTAAACGGTAAGCAATTGCTTTTTCATTATCAAACAAAACAGTAAATAGTAAAGGTTTAAGGGGTGTTGTTGGTTTATAGGATGAAAGAATTTCTATATCGGTAACATGAAAAGGTACCGTATCGCAATTACTCACCCGGTGTACCAGGGTATCGTTAACGAAGGAGTTGTAGGAAGCATTCCCTGCTGTATTTTTATTTTTTGTCCATGCTTTGCCTTTTATTTGAACGCAAACATTTGTGCTGGTAAAATGAAGAAACAGCGATGGTGTGGAATGAATATGAAACATACTGGTATCACCTGGCTGCATCCATACATCCAGCAGGCGGATGTATTTATTTTCTAAAACATTTTTATGACGTGGCTCTTTACTTACCTGCACCTGTGCTGTAAGAACAGCAGTGTGCAGGTATAGTATGATAAACAGCAATTTGGTTTTATGGTTCATTTATTTTTTGTTTTGCTGTCACCCCGGGTGATTATGAATAAAGATGTTACTTTACTTTATGTGCCTCCATATCAATCTCAATCAACTGCCCTTCTACCGCCAGCCCTTTTACTTCTAACCAGGTACCGGTAGGGAATTGCTTTTTATAAATGGAATTACGAAAGCCCGATACTTTGATGAACTCCGCCATATTAGTGGTATAAATATTTTCTGCCACCACATCGTCATATGTGTAACCATAATGCTGTAATATTTTTTCCAGGTCGCTGTAGCAATTTTTCATCTGTTGCTCCATATTACCGGGAGCCACTATCATCCCTGAATCGTTCATACTTACGGCTCCGGAAATTTTAAGGTCATCGCCAATTTTTACTGCATGGGAATAGCCATAGTCTTTTTCTAATTTTGGCCGAAGGTTAAAATATTCAGGTGTTTCGCTGGTTGCTGGTTTGCTTGCTGCGCCTGCTGATGTTTTTGTATTGTCTGCATTAGTGCAACCAGCCATTATTGAAAAACTAAAAAAAAAGATTATAGCAAATGAAGCAATCTTTGTCATGGTTTTAAGTTTTATAAATAAAATAATAGTGTTGAAATTTTATTTGTAAGCAATTGCGGCACTTGTTGGGCCTGCCAATGGAAGCAATGATGTTGATTTAAATCCTATGGTTTTAGCCCAAATATTAAAGTCGGCAAATGTGTAATCAAAACCTTTTCCGGTTTCGATAAGCATATTAAGGCTCATCATCATACCAAAAACATTGTGTTTTCTTTCATCATCAATGATGTTTTCAATAACCACAAAAGCTCCCCCATCAGGCAATGCTTCATACGCTTTTTTCATTAGCATTAATTTAGTTGCTTCATCCCAATCGTGCAGTATATTTCCCATTACAACTATGTCAGCAACAGGAATAGCTTGAGCAAAAAAATCCCCACTTGCCGTTTTTACTCTGTCGCTTAATTGAAATTGTTGAATAGTCTCGGTTGCTATTGGTTCAACTGGCGGTAAGTCAAAAGTTGTGCAAGTCATGTGCGGTTGCTGCTTTGCAACCATAATAGAAAGCATCCCGGCAGAACCGCCAACATCGGTAAGCGTTTTGTATTTTGAAAAATCAAAAGCATTGGCAAAGCCGATAAAACCTCCCATTTGAATACCCGTCATAGCATGTACAAATATTTTTAATATTTTGGCATCGCTGTAAATTTTTTCAAAGAAATTCTCACCTTTTTTCGCTTCGTTTTGTGGTTCCCCAGTAAGCAGTCCTTCTTCAAGATTCCCCCAAAAACCATACAACCTGTTGTTCATCATTTCTAAAATTCCACCAATGTAAGTGGGCTTATTTTTATCTAAAAAAACATCCGTATCAATACTATTTGAATAGTTTGCATTTTCTAAAATACCTGTTCTGTTTAAAAAACCAAAGCCTGTTAAAGTGTCTAAAAAGTCAAACACATTTCGGTCTGTGCATTGTAAGCCTAATTCAGTTTTAATTTCCGATGCAGACATTGATTGCTTTGCCGCAAGTTTGGTAAACAACTGAAAATTTACAGCCGTTAATAAGATTTTTGAAGCCCAAAAACCAGCACCAATTTTCATGATGTTTTCTGGTGATGGTTGATTGTTTTTATTTTCCATTTTTATAAGTTTATTTATCTAATTAATTACCGTGAGCAAAAGTTTGTATCTCAAAAATTTTAAATTAATTTCATAGGCCTATCAACCAATATACCTATGAAAATTTTGTCTAAAAGTTTATTCCCATAGACATAGTAATTGGTTCCAATACGGTGTGTTTGTCTTTTAGGTGTTTATTTTTGGGGTCGTTTATAATGGTGCCCAATAATTCTAAATCAGTAACTTGTATTACCAGTACAACCGAGTTCGGGTTATCTACATCTTGAAAAGCTTTATAACTTTCCATTGCAGGTGCAAATATTTCTAACCGCTCCTGGTGGCCTTCTTTCCAGGCGTTAATGTTTGCTACTTTGTGTCTTACTATTACTGTTTGCATTTTTTTAAGTTTATATTGTTTTGCTTACTCTAATCAGTTTTCGGCATACCTGTTTTTCTTGTTTCGTGAGGAGGACACAAACCACGGCTTCCCATTATTTCGTGAGGACACGAACCACGGCACACGAACCACGGCACACTATATCCCTTTATATTTAGTCTTTAACTCTGCGCCAGCCAACCGCCAAACCATTCTCCACTTCCATTCCAACTCCTCTGGCAGCCACATTACCATTGGAAACCCAAACCACATCGTAAAAGTTACCAGTCTTTTTTATTTCAAGTTCATACTCATCTGAAAATTCACCATTCTCATAAAAGTATCGTACATGATAATTTCCTGCAAAGCCAATTTCCTTTGGCCCGCCAGTTGCTATGCCAGGCCCACTCAAAATATTAGCATAATTCCATCTGGGGAATAATGTTCCCGGCGTAATACTCTTTGTGTATAGTACAAAGCCTATATTCAAAGTATCTCTCTCAGATGACTTTTGTTTTACAGTTTGCGCATTACCAGCAAGTGGAATAATGATGATTAGCGATAGTACAATTAAAAGGCTTGAAGTAAATACTGAAATCTTTTTCATTGGTTTTATTATTTTTTTGTTTGCTTACTCTTTTAAATTTTCAGCGTCTCTGTTTTATTTTTTTTGAAACGGAGAAACCGTTTCTAATAGTTTCTCCGTTCAAAAAAGGTTGTATTTGCTTATTTTGAAGCGTCATTATAAAATGTAATAGTTGGGGCACCCACTACGCCAGCCTGTTCCATTAATTTTTTAATTTCGGGGCTTGATGTTCGTGCTTTTGCTTTGGCCATATCTGTAACTCCGAATACAATGTGAACCATTTTGGGATCGTCTTTGCCTCTTCCCAAAACTATATCCTCCCATCCATTGGCTGCTCTTGTTGCTGGCCCTTCGCTATCAAAAACTTTTACCCAAGCATCAAAATCTTTCACTTTTAAGTTAAACTCCTGTAAAACTCCACCAGGTACTCGTTTTTCTGGATTGAATCTTATTATGCTCCAGAAATTTACTACGGGCTTAGAAATTACACCAAACTTTCCCATTACATCTTTTAATCTGGGGTCAGCAATAAATGCTTTTGCTTTAGCCATATCTGATGGTGCTAAAACTATCTTTACATCATTTGGCTTATCCGCAGATTTTTCAACTGCAACAAATGATAAGCCACTTGCATTTCTTGCTACCGAATCAGCATCAAAACCTTGCCGCCATTTATTGTAATCTTTTACGGTATGATAAATAGTTACTACATCCATTGGAAGTGCAGGTCCAGCTTGAGCTGGCTCCACAGCATTAGTAGTTGCAGTGTCTTTGGTTTCTGTTGTAGCTGTTTTTTCGCTACCATTATTGCAAGAAGCAATACCTAACGAAATACCCAAAGCAATGAGTAAATTGATTTTTTTCATTTTTTTAAATTTAATTTTTTTAGCCTACTCTAAGCGGTTTTCGGCTTTCCCGTTTTTTATTTCTTTTTCCAGCATAATATAATTTCAGTTATCAGCAATGGTATTGTCCAACTAAACCAAATTACTGTGGGTCCTCTTTCTGCAAACTCCGGCATCAGATTTTTTACGATAGTTAATTCATCGAGCCAACGAAATGTTACAAAAGCAAAAGTCACCACATAGCTTCGTATCATCCATTCCTTGTGTTGAAGAATACGACCTCTCATCACAGACAGATAAGCCATCAATGCAGTAGCAATCCAGGCAAAAGCCAAACTTTGCAAACCAAAAGCCCATGAAAAATTAATTCTGTATGCACTTGTCCACGCTAAATAAGTTGAGCTTATTGTCCCTATTAGAATTGCGGTCAAGTATATTCGTCCCAACCACCTGTGTGTAGTCATAAATTTGTTTCGAAATGCTTTCGAAAATTGGAATGGCCCAATTGTCAAAGCTAAAAGTCCACCTGAAATATGTCCTATAAGCGTCCACTTATAATTCCAATAATCTCCAAATGTTTCTTTGTCAAATCCGAAATAGGGCAATGCATCATTTATTACAAATTTCCCTGCGAATAGAATAAGAAATATTGTAAGACCAAATCTCAAATAGGATTTTGGATTAAGCTGAGTAAAAAGATTTTGTTTTTCCACTGTTATTTTATTTGTTTATTATTAAAATTGGTTTTTGGCTTTGCCGTTTTTTATTTTTGCCCAACACTATTTAATTATAGCCTGTGTTTCGTGAAGACACGAACCATGGCGAGGAGCAAACAGACGATATTTTAAAAATATCATCTGCCTGTATTAAAAAAGAATTTTTTTTACACTCCCAATAAATAATACAATGAAATTTTTTGTGTTTTAGAAATGGGTAGTGATATTGCATTATTTAATTCCAATTCGTTATCGTGTTTTTTTAAAGCAGTAATACATTGTATGTTTACTAAATAAGAATGATGTATTCTTACAAACTGCTCTTCGGGCAAATTTGATGCTATTTCTTTTAAAGTTTTGCAACACAAATATGACTTGCCGTTTTGCACAAAAACGGTGGTATAATTGTTTATGGATTTGCAATACATAATTTCATCAAAAGGGATAAATCTTGTTTCATCAAGATTTGCAACAGCTAATTTTTTCCATTGCGTTTTTTTATTAGGGGGCAACAATTTTAGTAATCCCCTAAGTGGAACTGCTTGTGCCTGTTTTATATTGCTCATCATTTTTGAGTTTTAAGGTTGTGTTTTATTATCTCCTTTTCCTGTTTCGGGTGTGCCACAAATTGAAACCATTATTCTGCACATTAATAGGTTGTTTCTGCATTAGTAACTATGTTCCAAGCAAAACTTTTATTGTTTGTCCAATCTTTAAACCCAATAATTTGAGGATTAAAACTTACCTGCTCTGTTCTCGTATCATTTACACTTGAGCCAAACTGCACACTGCTGCATTTCCATTGGGTAAGTTTTACTGAAAATGATAATGTGGTAGTTCCACGCTTATAGAATTTAATTTCCATTAAGCCAGTTATTGAACTATTGCTTGTTTTTTTTATGAATGCGATTGAGTTTATATCGGGTAATTTAGTAAAATGCACATCTTGATAAGAAACTTGTGTACCGGAATTAGATAAGCCATTACTTATTGAACCAATAGGAAATTCTCCAGCTGTAAAATCGCTGCTGCCTGGGCCTGAAATGCTGTATGTTATTGAATCGCCTGCTGCAACCGCACTTGCTGTTAAATTGGTAATAAGTGAACCCCATTGCACCCCATTGTGCACTGCAGTGGTGTTTGTGTTTTTGTTAAACACCATTAACCCGGCAGTAGGGTTAGGTACATTGGTAGTGTCATCTACCCTTGGCAATAGTAATCCCTTTGAAGCACTTGTTAAATCAAGCACCGCATTGGCACTTGGAGTTGGGGTACCAATACCTACCTGTGCATTTGTAATAAATGCTGAAAAGAAAACGATTGAAAATAATAGCTTTTTCATTTTTTATGTTTTATGTTTAATTGTGTATTGTTGTTTTATAATCTTATTAATATTTATTATTTACCGATTTTGTTTGCCAGCATTACCGTCTCTCTGCCTTGGTTAGTGTCTCACGAAACATGGCAGTACATTCGTGAGTAAAAAGCAGGCTTTGGCAATGTTGTTGTGCGCAGGTCATCTGTGTGATGAACCCATTTTTATTGATTGTATTTTAAAACCTTTGTACCATAAAGTTTCATATCAGCTGTTCTTTGTATAACTACTTTTACAGCTCCATCTTTTTGTAATTCAAAAGTAGCAATGGGATAACCAATGCCGCCTTCAAAGCTGTTATTGCCAATATATTTTAAACTTGCCCTGAGCTGTCCATTTTGCTTCATAAACAGCAAATCGTCATTTTTAATAAACTCAATAAAATTATTATCCCCAACATCAAAAAGTCCGGTAACCTTATCATAAACTTTTTCATCAAGTGGAATCTCTTTACCCATAATAACATTAAAAACAACTTCGCTTTCTCCTGATTTATTCCCGGACACATTGAGTATTCTGTTTACAGCTTTAGGAGAAGAAGCCCATTTGTCGGTTTCAACATATTTGCCTCCTTTAAAATAAATTTGGGTTATTAAGTCTTGTTGATTGGACACAGACACCCGCATGTGTATGTGAGCAGGCCGCCAGGATGATTCATCGGTTGGGTTTGCTTTATAAGGAACCGGCAGAATGGATTTAAACGCATATTTTCCATCCGTTTTTGTTTTTTGCCCGCCACGATATTTGTATTCGTCAGAGGCATTATCATACACTTCATTTTCATCGCAATGCCAAATTTCAACCAAGGCATTGGTGATTGGAGTTTTACCATCTTCTTTAAAAATGGTTCCTTTCAAAATAATTGGAGCGCCATGTGAAGCAGGAAGTCTTAAATTGTTTCGCAATGGTGCTCCAGGTCTGTAAAAAGGGCCAAGAATGTCTGTTGTAGTTGGCGTGTCTCCTTCAAAATTTTTGCCATTAAAGCGTATAAAACCGCTGGAGCTTACTGCTACAGCAAAAAGTGCGGTGTTCCTTATAAAATTTCTTCTTTGCATAAAAATATTTTTATTGTGTAAAAAATGGGGTATTATTTTTTCTTCTTTACCATGATCAGGTTTATGGTTATAGTATTCTCTGTCAAAAAAAATTTTTAAAAATAAGAGGAGTGAAGAAATCACCCCTCTTTAGGTTTAATGGTTGCTGGTTGGGTTGTATAAAATTATTTTTGTCAAGGTTTGTATGTTTACAAACTAAGGATGTGCATTAAACTTATTTCGAACTCAAATCTTTACGTAAAAAAAGTAATTCGCTCCAATTTTTGTCAATATATTCAGCGGCATCTTTAGAGTATTGTGCTAAAGAACCCTCTCCGTTTACAGCTTCAAATCTTTCTTTAAAAGGTTTACGAAAGCCTGGCGCTCTTTCTTTCAAACCTTGCTTATACCTTGTTACTATAGTGTACTGCGATTCTCCGGAAGAACTGGCTGCATAAACAGCAACGCTTACACCGCTGGCTATCCATGTTTTTCTCAATCTCTTTATCATATTTTCTACATTATCATTTTGGCCAATTTTGGGATATACATGTGAAATATTGATTTTATCAGAAAAATC
>JAYVGA010000362.1:0-10024 GCA_043772635.1 Chitinophagaceae bacterium | reverse complement strand
ATTTTATTAATAATAATAATGCTTTTCAAACATAATTAATTATTATATCAAAGCAAGGGCTCTTAAAAAAATTGAGTACTTTTACTCCTTACACTTTGTAGTATTATCCAGTGTTAGTAAGGCTTTCGGGAGTAAAAAATATTTTCTTTTTTTTATATACCGTAAAAATACGGTGCAGTTTAAATACAAACCAAAAGCATCTTTTAAATTTTAATAACTCACTATCTCTCATAAGTCTGTAAGTTTTTTTTAAAAAATAATAATTCATTTAAAGTCAATCATAGCTTTGTTATAAAATAAAGTATAGTACCGGTTAAATGCTCAATATCATAAAAAAAACTAATTTTTATACACTGATCTTCAAAAATAACTTTGCTGCCGTTTGTTTACCTTGCACAAAAAATATGACTAAACCATTTTCCGGCACCTCTATGGATACCTTCAGGCAGATAGGCATTATGGAAGGTATATCTTACCTGGTATTACTGCTGATTGCAATGCCGCTAAAATATTTTGCTGATGTACCGGCAGCTGTAAAATATGTGGGCTGGGCGCATGGAGTATTGTTTGTGTCTTTTGGCTTAATGCTGTTAAAAGTGTGGGTAAAATACAAATGGTCTTTTAAAAAAACTACACTTGCATTCATAGCATCACTCCTGCCTTTTGGCACTTTTGTTTTAGATAAACGTTTAAAAAAAGAATACCCTCAAGGATAAGTTTTCTTCTGTTGGAGATTTGCTTAATATCATAAGCAAACAATTATAGCTGCATATGACTAACATCATAAAAAAAGATACGGTACATACATACCTTGGCTCATTAATAAAAATTTAAAAAATAATTTATGAGAAAATTATTAATGGCCTCTGCCGTTTTATGTTATGTAATTGTTGCAGGATGTAACGAAAATAAAAGTACCGGCACTACCCAAACTACAGTGAGCACCGAACAAACCGGCACCACCAGGCAGGCCGATGTAAAAGATGATCTGTCGCAAAAAAATGTGGTGCAGGTTGCTATGGGCAGCCCCGACCATACCACACTTGTAAAAGCAGTACAGGCTGCCGACCTGGTGAATGCCCTGAGCAATACCGGCCCCTTTACAGTGTTTGCACCTACAAATGCAGCATTTGATAAACTGCCGGCCGGCACGGTAGAAAATTTATTAAAACCAGAAAGTAAAGACGCACTGGCTGATATATTGCAATACCATGTATCGCTGGGCGTATATAAAGCAGCATCGCTGCAGGACGGGCAGGTACTGGGCCAGGTTAATGGAGATAATATTACTGTTTCTGTAAAAGACGGAAAAATTATGATTGGCGGCGCCACAGTTGTGGCTTCTATACCAGCTTCCAATGGCATTGTGCATGTTATAGATGCTGTAATGCTTCCTCCAAAAAAATAAAATATTAAACAAGGCTTTTTGTAGAGATTTCTACCAGGGCACAACATCACTTTTCGTCTTACCGTCTTACCGGCATTATTTTTTTGCCCCAGCAAAAAAGCGGGGCGGCTTGTAAGACGGTAAGGCGTTCTTTTAAAAGTGTATTTATTGCACGCAGAGTTGCAGAGGGCACAGAGAAGAAAGTATTTCCAGGAGTGTCCTTTAAAAAAAAGAAAATTATTTTGCAGTTGCTTCAGCAATTTTTAACTGCATAATGGTTGCAATGCTATAAGCTCTTTGTTTGGCCAGCCTTGCTTTTTCGCCTTCAAAATATTCATCTACGGTTTGGTTAAACAAGTGCAGCCAGCGGGTAAAATGTTTTTTTTGCAGCGGTATAATCCTGCTCATACTTATGTGTTTTTTCATGGCATTGCCATTGTAACCACCGGTATAAAAAAGTGCATTTTCCCAAAAGGCATACATAATGGGCAGGTGTTTTTGCCAGTTTACCTGCATTACTTCTGTAAAAATAAAACCCACCACTTTATCCTCTTTTATTTTATCATAAAACCGGTCTACCATCTGTTGTATATCTCTGCTGTTTTTTATATCCTTTTTCATGGTTAAAAAATTCGTCAGTGCTGTAGCAATTGTGCTATAGATGCAAGTGTGTTTTCATCTGCTGATTGTTCAATCATAGGAAACAACTCCCGTTCTTCTTTGCGGATATGTTTTTCTAAACTGTGGCCAAGTGTATCATTATAATTTATGGGGTCCTGCTGGTTACTTATCCCTTCAAATAATTTACGGAGCATTACATGTTCTGCTGTTATTTTTTTTATGGCATCATCCAGCGGGGCAGTTTTTCCTTTTAGTTTTTCAAATACTTTTTCTTCATCGTTAAAATGTGCAATGAGATGGCTGCTGTAAAATTGGGCAGCGTACAATATTTTGCCTTCTGTGTCTGTTGGCATTCCTTTATATGCGGGTGCATTTTTTTTTAGCAACTGCGCCAGTAATAATGCTGCATGATGTTCTCTTGATAAGGGCGCTAAGGATTCATGACGTTTCATACTTATTTTTTATAAATCTTTTGAATTAAATTTCCGGGCAGATAACCAGAGTGGAAAACCTATCCACAGCAATAAAACAAAACCGGTAAATAAAATGCCCGTTATGCTTCCAAAAAATTCTTTAAACACTGCCCCGGTATAGCCCAGCATGGCGGCTACATCCATCTGAAGCATAATTAATATTCTGCCCATATCTACAGGGTTTAATGCACTTATGGCTATCATCGGTTTCTCCAGCGGATAATCTGCAAACTGAAAAAGAAGAAACAGCACCAGTCCATCAAACAGCAAAGAAAAATATAACCATAAGATGATAACCATACCAATACCTTTTGCTTTGTCTCTTGTTTTTACTGCAGCCAGCATGGCAATGCCCACAAAAATAATACTGAGAAAAACACCCGTCATACACATCATCAACCCCAATAAATTGGGATGATACAGTAACAATGGAATACCGGCACCAATAAAAAATGCAATGCTCAGCGAAGCGGCAAGACCCGTATATAAACTGAGCCAGATGGTTTTTCGCTGCAGCGGCTGGCTCACCAGCAGTTCAATAAACTCTGCACTATTGTACACATAAATGGTAGAAAAAATGATACTTACCAGCGGCACTACCAGCAGGATAACATTGAGTAAACTTAGCAAACCTTTGGTTGCATTATCTTCCAGGCCAAACACACTTAAAGAAATAATTAAAAGAATGGCTGTGTAAACCAGTACAATTTTATTGCGCAAAATATCGCCGGTTACGTATTTAATAATTTTTTTCATGGTTAATTTTTCAGCATTACACTTGCAATGGCTTTAGCCAGTTTTTCTTCGCCGGTATCTGCTTTAAGATCATCAATACTTTTAAGAAAAAGCAGTTTGCCATCCTGCATATAAATCACCTGCGTAACAAGATCATCCAGGTCGCTCAGTACATGCGAAGTAATTAAAATCAGTTTTCCATTTTCTTTTTCTTTAATCACTTTTGCTTTTAATATTTCTGAAGCCACGGGGTCGAGCCCTGCTGTGGGTTCGTCTAAAATAAGTACAGCAGGATTAAAAAGAAATGCCAATGCAGCACTTACTTTTTGCCGGGTTCCGCCACTAAGGGTTCTCATGCGTTTATTTAATATTGCAGGCAATTCAAAACTTTTTACCAGCTCTTCATCCAATTCTTTTTTGGAGCCACGGATATCTTTCATCATGCCCAGCACCTGCCCGATGGTCATGTTCTCCGGGTACCGGCCTACCTGCGGCATATACCCAATATCATCCCGGTATAACCAGTTGTGCAAAATATTTTTTCCTTTAAAAGTTATAAAGCCACTATCGGGTACCACCATTCCCAGCATACTTTTTATGAGGGTAGTTTTACCGCTGCCATTAGGGCCAATAAGCGCTATGCACTCGCCACGGCTGCAGGTGGCAGATACATTATCCAGCGCCTTTAATTTTCCAAACTGTTTGCTTACATTATTTGCAATTATCATACGATTTTTTTTGCCACGAATTACACTAATTACACGAATAAGAACAATTACACTAATTAAAAAGCCTTCTTCATCAGCGGTGCATTATCTTTTAAATTTTCCGGGGTAAGGCTGGGTATTATTTTTTCTGTTTTATCCAGCAGGCTGGTAATAAAACTTCGGAACAGTATCATGGCCTGCGGGTATTTTTCTACAATCATAGAGTACATGCTTACGGGCCGGTACGGAATATCGCCTATCTTATTTTTATTAAGATCGTAGCCTTCATACTTATCCCAGTAATTATTATTAAAAGTATTGAGTACCAGTGAGCCGTTGGTACCCACATCAAAAGTATTACCGGTAAAATTATTATGCTCCAGCACCACATCCATACAACTAGCCTGAATTTTAAGCGCCCATCCATTATTTTCAAAAGTATTGTATGTCATAAAAATCCTGTTGGCCCCTTCCATATAAATGCCACTGGTATTTTTTGAAAAATAATTTCCCTGCATATACCCGTCAGATATTTCCTTGAGCAATATACCATGCGATGCATCGCCCCAGTTTTCTTCAAAAAAATTATTAAACATTTTTATCCTGTTGCTATACATTACAGAAACACCCGAGCCATTGTTGGTAAAAATATTGCTGATATAACTGTCATCATTACTAAACATAAAATGCAGGCCATACCGGATATTTTTTTCTGATTGATTGCGCCAGATGATGGAGTTTTTTACAAACTCAAAATAAATCCCATCCCGGTGTCCGGTTATATAGTTACCTATGATGCGCATGCTGTCACTCTTCCAGCAATGAATGCCATTGCCGCTTTGCTGCTCTTCTTTACTGTAAGCGGTAAGCTGGTTATTTTCAATACTGCAGTTAAGCACACCTTCTGTAAAGATTCCAAAAAAAGTATCTTCCAGTTTATTATTTTTTATCAGCACATCCCTGCTTTCATAAATTTTTATACCGCTTAAATCTTCCATGCTGCTAATACCGGAATGCACAATCCTGAACCCATCTATCACTACCCCATTGGCATGGACAGAAATAACCTGGTATTTTTTTTCTCCATCCAGTACGGGGTAATTTATTCCTTTAAGTACAATGCTTTTTTTAATAACCAGGTTTTTTTCTTTATACAAACCTGCATCTACCAAAACGGTATCGCCTGCCACTGCAGCTTTAATGGCTTCGGTTATATTTTTATATTGATGAGTACTGCCAACAGGTATTGTTTTGGCCGAAACCAACCCATAAAAAAACATGGATAATATGGTAAAGCCCGTTTTCACTTCTGCATATCCTCCCATGATATTTTATTGCCGTAATATTTGGGCAGCATGTTGTGCAGGCTATCTTCATTATTAAAGCCAGCAATATTTCCATTCATCGGACTTTTTAATAAAGGGCTTTGTAAAAAATAAGCCTGCTTTACATTTATCAATTCATTGGGGTTTATAAAATTAGTATAATAAATTCCTGCAATCTGCGTGGGTTCCACTTTTTTTGACTTCAAAAAAGACAGCATGCATAACCCATCGTCAAACTTATATATCTTTCCTTTTTTGCTTACTATTTCTGCACCAAACCTGTTATCACTAACGGTCATTTTACAAAAATCGCAGTTGTCCTGTCCAATGCGGATGGGCTGTGGCTGTGTGCTGCAGCCGGCAAGCGTTGCAGTAAGCAGGGCTGCCGCCAAAACGGTTCTTGTGTTTTTTGCAGGTATTTCTTTTTTTCTCCGGCGCCATTCATAAATAACCGCTGCAAGCAAAATAACTCCTACAGAAACAAAAATCCATCCGCCGGTAGATGGCATTGAATAAGCACCAAAATTTAATAATTGTTTAAACCCTATAAGCGGTGGCTGATAAGCCATACCGGGTACAATGATGGCAGCATCGGGGTTTAAATTGTGGCCATAATCGTATTCCCATCTCCAGAAATCTACCATTGCCAACACCCCAAATGCCACAAACAGCATACACAAAATATTCATCCATTTTCTTTTTGCCACAAAACCTGTAATAATAAATAACCCGGAGAAAAATACAATGATATAGGGTAGCACTTTAAATTCTATAAAATCATCTGTGTGCAAAGTTTTCATACCAATGTAATGGTTAAGGCCATTTATAATGTCTACATTACCTCCTAATTTATTGGCATAAATTAACAGGATTAATCCTTCAGGGTACTGCGGTGCCATAAGATCTATCTGCCACATGGGTGTAAATAAAACAGCTACTAAAGCTATGCCGCAAATAAAAAGCAATGCACGGGACAGGTTTGAAATTTTATCATTCATAATAATTATTTAAACCAAAAAAGAGAACTGAAAAATCTGCATAAAAAATATGGTGCAGTATTTACAGCTCTCTTTCGTAAATATAATTTATCAATTTTACTTTCTATTCTTAACGGGCTGTAGTATCTGCTTTTGGCTGATTGGTACCTGTACTGAAACTAATGGGTACATTACTGCCTGCGGGAGATACTCTTACATAACCCGACATTTCCTGGTGCAATGCACTGCAAAAATCGGTACAATACATTGGATACATTCCTGCTTTTAAAGGCACCCATTTTAATGTGGTGGTTTCGCCGGGCATCACCAGCAATTCTGCATTAAGTGCTCCCTTAATGGCAAAGCCATGTGGCACATCCCAATCCTGTTCCAGGTTGGTGGTATGAAAATAAACTTCATCCCCCACCCTTACGCCTTCAATATTATCGGGAGTAAGATGAGACCGTATAAGCGTAAGATAAACGTGTACTTTATTACCTTCCCTCACTACTTTTGCTTCCCCTTCGCCCTTGGCTGCAAACGGATGATTATTTGCTTCGATTTTAAAGAACTTAATTGATCTGTCTTTTACAACACTGGCCGCCACTGCCTGTGCATAATGGGGTTCACCAATGGTTGGGTAATCTAACAGCAGTTGCATTTTATCTCCACTGATATCATATAACTGTGCACTCTGTGCCAGCTCCGGACCGGTTGGTAAAAAACGGTCTTTGGTAATTTTATTGTACACTGTTAAATATTTACCGGTAGGTTTTCTTGAGTCTCCACCGGGTACACTTAAATGTCCTACAGAATAAAATGTAGGTGCTCTATCCAGTACTTTTAAATCTTTTACATTCCATTTTACCACTTCGCTTGATACAAACATAGAAGTATAAGCATTGCCTTTATCATCAAACTCTGTGTGCAAAGGACCAAGGCCTGGCTTCTTCACTTCTCCGTACAAAGCTGCTTCGTATTTTATTACGGGAATACCTTCGTAATTTCCTTCAAATGCTTTTTCTGCAATGGCCTTTTGTATTTTATCAAAACTAAATACAGGAATAAGGGCTGCTAATTTTCCACTGCCTACAATGTATTCGCCGGTGGGATCTACATCGCAACCATGCGGCGATTTTGGACATGGAATTAAATATGCCAGTTCAGGAAAATCCCTGATATCTAAAACAGTTACTTCGTTTTTAATGGTAGAAGTAGCGGTATGCGTTTTTTCATCGAAACGGTTGCTGGCATATTTTACCGCCTGTTTGCGTCCTTTGCCTGCTTTTATTAATTCCTCTGCTTTTTTCCAGTTAATGGCCATGATAAAATCTTTATCACGCTTGGATGCATTTACTTCCAGTAAAGTATTGGCCAGTTCTGTATTATAACAGCTAAAGAAAAACCACCCGTGCGATTTGCCTTTTCCTGCATGACTCAAATCAAAATTTACACCTGGCCCCTGCAATTGAAAAGCAATATCCATATTGCCATTGGCTTTATCAACACTTATAAAACTGATAGTTCCTTTAAAATTTTCTTTGTAAGTGTTTATAGGTACATCGCCATTCTTATCATCGGGAGGAATACTAAACCTTGTGCCTGCCACGATGTATTCAGAATTTTCTGTAATAAATGGCGAAGAGTGATTACCTCCGCTATTGGGCAACTCCAGTATTTCTGTTGTACGAAATGTGGCAAGATCTATCCTTGCAACACGGGGAGTATTATTGCCGTTTACAAAAACCCAACGGCCATCAATTTCGCCATTTGTTTGCGACATAGATACATGGTGCAAATCATCCCATGGCACCTGGCCATGAGAAGTATTAAGCATAGGTTTTGTTTCTTCGCTGTAACCCCAGCCTTTTTCAGGATCTACTGAAAACACCGGAATTACACGAAGCAACCTGCCACTGGGAATGCCGTAAACTGCCAACTGCCCGCTAAAACCACCGGAAACAAAATTGTAATACTCATCATATTTGCCTGGAGCCACATAAACTTTTGCGGCAGCATCTCCACTTACTGCAGATCCTACGTCTTTTGGTTTACAGGAATTAACACCTGCTAACATTACAATGGCTAATACCATTGCAGCTACTGTATTCTTTTTCATTTATTTATTTATTTTGGGTTGTACATGAAATCATTTTCATGTAAAGGGTTATTATTTTAATAGAAATGATGAACCTTTATTTATTACCATCCTTTTATTTTACACCATCATTTTTACGCATAAATTCATACACATGCCTCGCATCATCGTCTGATAAATTTTGATTAGGCATACGCACCAAACACAGTTCCAGCATGGCCTGTGCTTTTGGATCTTTGGTAATCATCGGATCCGGATTGGTAGAAAAGTTCATAATCCATTCTGCCTTATGCCTGCTTGTAACGCCTGTCCATCCCGGGCCAACTAATTTTTCGTCGGTAAGTTTATGGCAACTGGCACATTTTACTGTAAACACTTTTTCGCCTGCATCTGCCATTGTTTTATCTAGTGTAGCGGCTACCTGCACATCTTTAAATTTTCCCTCGCCCCTTACCGGATCGTATGAAGGATTGTCGGTACCTGCTGCAGGTGCTTCTGTTGTGGTTGTAGTAGTAGCCGGAGCAGTATCAGATTTTTTTTCTTCCCCGCCACCGCAGGCCATCAAAATGGAAGTAAAAAGAACAGTACTTACAATTAATAATTTTTTCATGATGTGCAAATTTTTATTTTTAAATGGAAGCACAAGATTACTAATTGTACAGGTCAAATCTTATGCGTTGAGTCATAAAGTAAAAAAAGGCTGGGGAAAACAAGTTGTCACTGGTTATCTAAAACCCTTACCTGTCCTGCATCTGCGAAAATGTTGCTTTTTAAAAAATTAAAAAACATGATTGATATCATGTTTTTTAATAACTACTGTCAGCCAGTTACTTTATATATGCCAATACCTTTGGTTATATAAAAAAATATGTATGATATTAGATATAGATTTATTGCTTGCGCTGGGAGCCAGTTATAAAAAACTCAGTGCCGGAGAAACCATTTTTTCTGAAGGAACCAACTGCAATTTTTATCATCAACTGGTAAGCGGAAGTGTAAAGTGGTTTAATATTAATGAAAATGGAAAAGAATTTATACAAACCATGGTGGAGCCCGGAGAAAGTTTTGGAGAAATGCCGCTGTTTGATGATGAGCCTTATGCGGCTAATGCCATTGCAGAAGAAGACTCCATAATTATCCGTTTACATAAACCTGTTTTTTTAAAACTATTAAAAGAAACACCTGAGCTTCATTTTACATTCAGCCGCATACTGGCAGAAAAAGCACGTTTTAAATTATTGCTTTTAAAAACAATTTCCTGCGAAGATCCCCGGCATTGCATAAGCACCCTGCTGGACTACCTGAAAAAAAAGAAGAAAAATTTTTGTAACAATTGTAACCAGTTAAAACTAACCCGCCAGCAAATAGCCGGTATGACGGGGCTGCGGGTAGAGACTGTTATAAGAACCATGCGCACCATGCACGATCATGGACAGATTGTTATAAGCAAGGGAAAGGTTTTTTGCTGAAAATTGTGAGGGTTTAAGAGGTTTCAAAGGTTTAAGAGGTTTCAAAGGTTTAAGGTTAAGGTGTTTTAGACTTGCGATTCATTATTACCTTCAAAGGATTCACCATTCACCATTCAATGTCGTTGACTTAAGATGGTATAATACTGAAAAATAGTTGGTAAAATCGCCTGTAATTCAATACAGGATTGATTTTGATACAAGCTATGTGAAAGTCGTTTCACATAGCTTTTTT
>JAYVGA010000361.1:0-8648 GCA_043772635.1 Chitinophagaceae bacterium | reverse complement strand
GCCTGAGCCTGCCCTGCATGGCAGTTTCTTTAATAAAAAGTTTTTGAAACTGTTTAAGTTATTTATTTGGGATACCAGCGAAAGGTTTTCATGTCATCATCGTTGTGTCACAATCCTTTCATCGGCATACATAATTGCAACATTTTAGGCCATAATAAATTTTAAGTAAACAACTCAAACAGCTTCTTAATCTGCATGTATTATTTATTACTAATTCCCTAAAGGCGGTTTTACCAGCATGGTATCTGTTGCAAGCATTTCTACTTTATAACCACCGGTATCAATTGCCGTTTTAGGAAATATTTTTTTAAGGGTTAAATATTCGCTGCCCGATACTGCAGTATTAAACAGAAAAATTTGCAATAGATTTTTTAATTCTTTTAATGGCAGCATTCCGGCAGCAGTTATTTTTGTGCCGGTAAGATTTAGATACTGCAATTGCGTTAATGTTTTTAATTGTGGTAACCCTTTATCTGTAATGGGGGTATTTTCTACATACAGCTTTGTAAGATTCGGAAGTTTAGAAATAAAAATTAATCCTGTATCAGAAATTTTTGTATTACCCAGTTTCAGCCAGATTAATTGTTTTTTAAGCGGTTCCAGTAACTGCAAATCTTTATCAGTAAAAATGGCTGTAATAAAATTGGCTGATAAATAATTACTGTTTTCTGCAACAGGAATTACCATTACGCCCAATGCTTTTATTTTTTGTATGGCAGTATCAGCGGCTTTATCCACTGGCTTAAACGGAATATCGGTAATTTTATTTTCTTCTTTTACCGGGCCGGATTGCAATGCCAGCAAAGCAGGTTTTATTTTATCTGTCTGCGGTAATTCTTTTATTTTTTTATTAAAATCAGCACCGCTGCTTACCCACCAGTGAATTAAATCCATATCATTCTTAGATAACTGTGGTTTTTCTTTTGGCGGCATATGGTCTTCATCTTCTTTGGGCAATAAAATTCGTTTTATCAATTCACTCTCATCTGTGTTGCCTGCAATTAATATTTCGCCGTTTTTACCACCTTTTAAAATAAAACCCTTTTCATCTAATCTTAGTTTGCCTTTTTGTTTATTGGCACCGTGACAACTGTAACATTTAGATTTAAAAATGGGTTGTATTACATCGCTGTAGAGCGCTGCTTCCTGCACATTTACAATGGGTTTTATTATTGCACTATTATTTGAATCTGCAGCAGAAGAAAATGCGCTGGTAAGATAATTGGAACCGTGTGTTAGAGAACCGCCTAAATGCCCGGTAATAATAATAAGCATCCCCAGCAATAGCATTATCCATTTAAGAAATGTTTTTTCTTTTTTATAAAAGAAATAAGCAAGTATGGAGATGAGTGCTGTTGCAATACCCAGCCATTGGTGTTGAAATATCATTTGCGCATCATAATCATCTGTGGTAGATAATAAATACCCGCTGATGGAAGAAGCAATGGCACTTATCATTCCCAGCAACAAACTAATACCAACAGCAACATGGAGTGATTTGTATTTTTCTTTTTTAGATAAAAAATAAAAAATTACAGCAACAAGTAAAATGCCAATGGGCAAATGCACCAGCACCGGATGAAAATGGCCTATAAATTCAGTAACACTTAAAATCACATTTAATTTTTTAAAAAATGAAATTTACTTTATTAAAATTATTTTTTAGTTTATAAGACTCCGGCTTCTGATGTCACCCCTTCGGGATTCTGCAATTTTTTTATTTGTTATGCTATATTAATATCAGCCTTTCAGGCTTTAAATAGAGAAGGGATAAAGCTAATATAGAAAATGAATATTAATCCTGCATTAAAATCCCCAAGAAATAAAATTAATATAGAACTTAAATATTAACCCTGCATTTAAATCCTGAAGGGATGACATTAATATAGAAATTGAATTGCTCTGTATTAAAACCCTGAAGGGGTGACATTATTCAGAAATTAAAAATATTAATTAATGATACATTTAAATAAATACTAGGGAGCATACCTTTTTCTTAAAAGTTGCAGCATATGCACATTAATAGCCCACTGATCACTTACTGTCTGCAAAGTGTAAGGCAATGTTTGCATGTACAGTGGTGGACCGAACTCGGTTAAAAAAGTCATTCGCTCACCGTTCTTCTTTTTTCTTTCTACTACTTTATCCCACCAGGCAAAATGTTTTTTTACCGCATACTCCCATTCGGGTGCACGGGGATCGTTTACCTGAGGGCCTTCTTCATATCCTATTCTTGCATGAATATGATCTGTTCTTTCCAACGCCATATCCACTGTTGCTTTTTGATCGGCCAATAAACTTTCATGCACATTGCACCAGTGAGAAATATCTAAGGTCACCCGCAGCTCAGGAATTTTTTGGATGAATTGTTTGGTGATATGTGCTGCAAATAAAATTCTGCCACGATGTGTTTCATGTAAAATTTGTATGCCGGTTTCTTTTGATAAGGCTAATGTGGAATCAATAAATTTTTTATTTTCCTCATAACTATAAAAGTCTTTTGCAGCGTGGCAATTGATGTACAAGGGTTTTTGAAGAGATTGTTTTGCTGCTGCGGTTACTATTTTTTTAAAATTGTTAAAATGTTCTTCGGCATTGATGCCACCTGTGCCGCATAAAAAACCTACATCCAGGTTATGCTTTTTTAAAGCAGCAAATAATGCTTCCCTGTCTTTGGCATCATCGGGCCAGCTTGTTTCCAGGCCATCATAACCGGCGGCTTTAATTTTTGTACAAAATGCATCACGGCTTCCGTCAAATCCCCAATCGGTATTGAATATTTTTAAATCGTAATTTTTGTTCAAAGTAAAGTTTGGTTTTGAGGTTAAAGAAAAAGCATCCAATGATGCTAACAATAAAGCGGCAGAACCGGTGGCAGTTGTTTTGAGAAATTTTCTTCTGTTTTGGTACATAATTTTTTCTACTAAAAATATTCGATCAGCATTCCGTGTTCAGCAACCATTTTGTTAACGTCATCAAAATAGTTTTCAATTTTAATTACTAATCACAATCTAAAAAGATGACCATTGATATTCAGTTAAACGGAGCGTCGCCAATATCGATGCCATGAAAAACTAAAGCTGGTTATCAAAAAAATAATCTTTTCATTTATTTACAAATCAAAATACATAATTTATGTTCTGCTGCATTTTTCTCCCCTTCAGGGGCCGGGGGTATCTGGGGGCTTTTACTCTAATATTTCTGTAATCACTCTTCCGCTCACATCTGTTAATCTAAATGGCCGCCCCTGGAACTGATACGTAAATTTTTCATGATTAAAACCTAATTGATTTAAAATGGTGGCCTGTATATCAAAGGCATTTGTTTTGCCGCTGATGGAACTGTAACCAATCTCATCCGTTTCTCCAAAACTGCCGCCTTTTTTTATGCCGCCACCTGCCATCCAGATGGTGAATGCTTCGGTGTGATGATCTCTTCCTTTAAATGGCACAGCTTTGCCTGCACGGTTTTCCTGCATGGGTGTGCGGCCAAATTCGCCACCCCATACCACCAGCACTTCATCAAGCAAACCTCTTTGTTTGAGATCGAGAATTAATGCCGTCATGGCTTTATCTACACTGCGGCATTTGTTGATGTGGCCAATATCAATGGCAAGATTGGCATCGGTGCCATGTGCATCCCAACCCCAATCGAAGAGTTGCACAAAGCGTACACCTTTCTCTACTAATTTTCTTGCCAGCAAAACATTATTTGCAAAACTTTCTTTGCCGGGTTTGGTACCATACATTTCGTGTATGTATTCGGGCTCGTCTGCAATATTCATTACGCCGGGCACAGAGATTTGCATTTTATACGCCATCTCATATTGCGAAATGCGGCTGAGAATTTCTGGATCTTTAAATTCCTTGTATTGCTGTTGATTTATTTCATTGATGGTGTTGATACTTGCTTTGCGTAAATCCCTGCTGATGCCATCTGGATCTTTAATAAACAAAACCGGGTCGCCTTCGCTGCGGCATTGCACACCCTGGTACACACTGGGTAAAAAGCCACTGCCCCACACACTTTTGCCACTGTCTGGATTTCTGCCGCCGGATGTTAATACCACAAAGCCGGGCAGGTTTTGATTTTCTGTTCCCAAACCATACGTAACCCATGAGCCCATGCTTGGCCGGCCCAACCTTGGCGATCCGGAATGCATGAGTAATTGCGCCGGTGCATGATTAAACTGATCGGTGGTTACGGCTTTTAAAAAACTTACTTCATCGGCAATGGTGGCAAAGTGCGGCAGGTAATCGCTTACCCATGCGCCGCTTTCTCCTCTTTGTTTAAAGTTAGATTGCGGCCCCAGCATTTTTGGTACGCCCCGTATAAAGGCAAACTTTTTTCCTTCCAGTAAACTCTGCGGACAATCCTGTCCGTTCATTTTCATCAGCTCGGGTTTGTAATCAAACAATTCTAATTGCGATGGGGCACCCGCCATGTGTAAATAAATTACGGCTTTGGCTTTGCCTGCAAAGGGAGGCATTTTTGGCATTAAAGGATTTGCAGGATCAAATAAAATATTAGAAGATGCATTTGAATTTCCCAAATTGCAACTGCCCAATAAATTAGCCAATGCCAAACCACCAAATCCAAAAGAAGCATCTTTTAAAAAATGGCGGCGGGTGTAAAAACGGTTTTTTTCTTCCAGCGATTGTTGAATAATTTTTGAATGATCTTTCATTGGTAGTTTTTTTTATGACCTCACCCCCAACCCCTCTCCGAAGGAGAGGGAAGTTAATTCTTAGTTACAAATTCATCTAAATTAAAAATGGCATTTACTACAATGGTTAATGCTGCCGCTTCGGGTTTTTTATTTTCGTTCAATGCTAATAATTTTTCTTTGTCTGCCACATTATTGCTGTAAGTATTTAATGCGGTTGTAAATAAATTTTTTAATGCAGCAAAAGTTTTTTCATCTGCTTCGTGAAGCATAGATGTGGTGTAGGCTTTTTTTATTAACCCATCTATATTACTGCCGTTATTTTCTTTTAATAATTTTATGGCAAAATAATTGGCGGCTTCCAGGTACACCGAATCGTTTAAGGTTACCAATGCCTGCAAAGGTGTGTTGGTTCTTATTCTCCGGGCCTGGCAGGCTTCTCTTGCCACACCATCAAACGAAAGCATGCTGGGGTAAGCGGCAGTGCGTTTCCAAAAAGTATATACCGCACGGCGGTACTGGTCTTCTCCTTTGCTGGTTTTCCAGTCTTCGTAATTCCAGGGCGATAGCCAGATGCCTTTAGGCTGCCAGGGCATTACCGGCGGGCCGAACATTTTATTGCTTAATAAACCACTTGCTGCCAATGCTTCGTCTCTTATTTGCTCTGCGCTTAACCTTACCCGTGGGCCTCTTGCATATAATTTATTTTGCGGATCTTTTTCTATGAGTGTATCATTTACATTTGATTGCTGACGATAAGTTGCACTCATCATTATTTCTTTCATCAGTTTTTTTAAGCTCCAGTTTTGTTCGTGCATAAAACGCCAGCTCAGCCAGTCTAATAATTCTTTGTGCACGGGTTGTATGCCTTGGGTGCCCATGTCTTCAAGGGTTTCTGCCAGGCCCATTCCAAACAGTTGTTCCCATACCCGGTTTACAATAGTACGTGCAGTTAATGGATTTTCTCTGGCCGTTAACCACATGGCCATGCCCAGCCTGTTTCGTGGCGCTGCATTGGGAAAAGGATTTAAAGACTTGGGTACATCGGCATTTACCACATCGCCTTTTACCAGCCAGTTGCCTCTTTCAAAAACATTGGTGGTGCGAAACATATCTACAGGGTTATCCATCATTACAGGAGTGGTAGGCATTTTGAGTTGCAGTAAATCCCAAAATCTTTTTTTCATGGCTGCATAACCGGGCTTACCTTCTCCCGGAAATTTTTGAGTGAAATTTATCCACTCCAGCATGGCGCAGTCTTCATCTTTTTCTTTTAAGGCAGATGTAGTAGTGTAAATAAAAAACAGATCATGCACACCCTGCGTCGAAACAAAATCGTTGCTGGTAATTTTTAAACCGGGCTTAGCCTTATCTAATGCTATGGATGATAACAATGGTCCATCAGGTTTATCAATATGTATTTGCAGGGTACCATTATTTACAAATGCGTCGTAACGGAAAATGAAATTATTTTTATTGCTGAGCTCAACATTTTTTAAACGGCTTACCGATTTGTTTCTCAGCATTACTCTTCTGCCATCACCCAATTCGCTATTTACAAATTCATCAAACACTACTGAGTTGTAAGATGGCTGCCATGTTTTTATAAACTGTTCAATTTCGGTTCTTCTTTTTTCATCTGAATTTATTTTTAACCAGCTTAAGAGTTCATTTAATTTTTTATTGGCAGAATCTGAAAAGTGGCGCAGCAAAGGATAATCAAATTCTGTATTCTCGTCTCTTGCATTATTAAAAAAAGCCATGAACTTATAATATTCATCATGCTTAAACGGATCGTAAGGATGGGCATGGCATTGCACACAGGCAAAGGTGGTACCCATTATTGCTTCCCAGGTGGTGTTTACTCTGTCTATTACTGATGCTGTTCTAAACTCTTCTGGCTCTGTACCGCCTTCATCATTGCTCATAGAGTTGCGGTGAAAGGCGGTGGCAATTAATTTATCATCATCGGCATTGGGCATTAAATCGCCGGCCAGTTGCTCTGTTAAAAATTCATTGTAAGGTTTATCATTATTAAATGCATTAATGAGCCAATCCCGGTAGCGCCATATAACCCTGTTGCCATCATGCTCATAACCTTTGGTATCGGCATAGCGTGCAAGATCGAGCCACATAGAAGTCCATTTTTCTCCAAAATGTTTATTGGTTAAAAGCGAATCTATTAATATTTCGTAAGCCTTATCTGTGGTATCGTTTAAAAATTTATTGCTGATATTTTCCGGTGCAGGCAATCCAATTAAATCTAAACTTGCCCGGCGCAGTAAAATATTTTTTTCTGCCTGCGGCGAATAGGGTAATTTATTTTCTTTTAATTTTTGTAATACAAAATTGTCAATTCCATTTTTGTTCCAGCCCTGCTCCACTTCATCGGGCACCGCAGTTTCTTTTACGGCAACATATGCCCAATGATTGCCCCATACAGCACCCTGGTCTATCCATTTTTTTAAAATCTCAATTTCGTTTTTACTGAGCGCATCATGTTTATAGGGCATTCTTTCATCGGGATCATTTGCAGTAATTCTTTTTATTAATTCACTACCGGCTGCATTGCCGGGTATAATAGCGAATTTACCAGATTTTGCTTTTGCCAATGCATCTGTGCGAAACAGCAAACTAAAATCTGCCTTTTGCCTCACACCTCCATGGCATGCAATACATTTTTTATTAAAGATGGGTTTTACCTGGCTGTTGAAATCTATTTTATCTTTTGGAAATGCAAAAAAATAAATGAGTGCTGCAATAATAATTAAGCCGGCTGTTATCAGAATTTTCTTGGAAAGCATCGTTGCATTTGTTTTTTACCTGCTTAAAGCTAAAATACTTTATTGATAAAAAACCTCCCGGTACGGAAATTCTTCTGTATGAGCTGTGGTGGCAAACAAAGAAGCCAAGGCTGGCAGAGAAAAAACAGGGGGAGAAGTGGCACGCAGAGAACCTGAGGGCGCAGAGAAAAGAATGAGAAATAATGGCACGAAGAGGAGCTGAGTACACAGGGAAAAGAATGCTTATATAAAATATTTTTAAGCTGCTTTTATTTTTATTGAACAATAATTTTTTCTGTGGTAAGTAATATATCTCTGCCGTTAAAAAGCCTGATGGTATAAATTCCCCTGGATAATCTTTCTACATTTATTTCTATCCTGTCCCTGGTACTTATGCCGGTAATAACAGGCCTTCCGGCAATATCAAACAATTGATAAAAAATTGGCTTTGCTATGTTTCGTTTGCTTTCTATAATAAATATTTTACTGGCTGGGTTTGGAAACATTTTAATGGAAAGCCTTGCATTATTTACAGTTATGGGATCATTACCAAGAGCAAGTACTGCACCGGTATATTTATATTCTAAAATACTTCCACGATTGGTAATGCCACCATCTGTGCCGGCCGATGGGCCCGAAGTGCTGCCTACACTGTCTGTAAGTAAATAAATAGTTATGCCATCACTGCCCAGCGCAATATCCCTGTACCGGTTTAGTGCATTAATGTCTTTAAAATATTCAATAACAGAATCTGCAACGGATAACGATCCATCTCCTGCTGCATTAAGCTTGAGCCGGTACATGGCGCTTGATTTTAAAGTGGTAATGAGGAGGCAGTTTTGCCATCCCGGAATTTTAGCAGAATAAGGATAATGAATAACACTGCTGGGCGCAATAGTAGGATTGGTGAGCCAGTTGCAACTGCTTCCACCCGCAGGTATGCCGGGATACAAATCAAAAACAGGATTGGAATATACCGGGCTTGAAAAAGTATTTTCTGCCAGGCCCGATCCTGTTTGGGTAGCGGAGCATTCGCCAGGGTAAGAACTGCAACCAGCTGTGCCTTCCCATTTATAATATTTGTACCACACATTATCTATTTTACCGGCTACTCTTGGCCAGCCATAATTTCTGCCCGCTTCAATAATATTTACTTCATCGTTAGTGGCGGGGCCCTGTTCCGATTCATATAACCTGCC
>JAYVGA010000360.1:0-7304 GCA_043772635.1 Chitinophagaceae bacterium | reverse complement strand
GTGATTTATTTTCATGAAAATTATCGAAAGAAAATTCATTATACAGCATTACCGTTAACAGGATGCTGCAGGTAAATGCTACCGATAAACCCACCACATTAATGGCCGTATGCAGTTTGTTTTTCTGCATATTGCGTAAAAGTGTTTTTAAATAATTTTTAAACATGATTTATTTATCCTTATTTATTTTTTTTATTCAAATATTTATAAACATTAAAGGAGTACTTATTCTGTTCTTAAACTTTTTACCGGGTTGGCCAGTGCAGCTTTTATACTTTGAAATGCAACAGTAAGCAACACAATAGCTACTGCAGCCAAAGCGCCCAGCGCAAACATCCACCAGTGAATAGTGATGCGGTAAGCAAAATTTTGCAGCCACCCGTTCATTACCAACCAGGCCATAGGCGCAGCAATTACTGCAGCAATAAATACCAGCACCAAAAAGTTTTTTGATAATAATTTTACAATCTCCGGCACACCTGCACCCAGTACTTTTCTTACTCCAATTTCTTTTACCCGCTGTTTTGCAAAAAGCGTAATCAATCCCAGCATGCCCATGCAGGCAATAAAGATTGTGAGAAAAGCTACATACTTTGTCATCTGAAGAATGTTATCCAGCATGGCGTATTGTTTATCTACCCTTTCATTCATAAAGTTGTAACTAAATGCCCGCCTTGATGGCATAGATTTAAAATCTGTTTCTATCTGCTGCAATAAATTTTTTGACTGTCCTTTTTTAATTGCCACACTTAAAAAACTATTGTTAAGGCTTTGCCTGCCGCTATACCAATGCAGGAGTGGCTCTACATTATCCGTCATGCTGCCGTAATGAAAATCTTCTGATACACCAACAACGGTATAAGTGGCATCTCCGCCTTTTTGTTTTAATTGTTTTCCGGCAGCAGTGGTCCAGCCAAAAGCTTTCATAGCGGCCCTGTTTATAATTACATTGTTCCGCTCATTACTGTCTGGTACATTATTAAAAGCCCTGCCTTCTATAATTGGAATGGAGTAGGTAGAAAAATAACCGGCATCTGCCTCTACATGGCGCACACGCATTTCTTTATTATTGGTTACATCAAAATACTGATTAAAATTGTTCCAGTAAGCTGTAGGAATTACATCGTTGGTAGATACTGCTTTTACTCTTGTATCTGCTCGTAGAGAATTTAAAATAGCATCAAACCTTGCTTCGGCTGTTTTGCTGTTTTTAAAAGCCAGGTCTAAATTTACTACAGCAATATCTTCTTTATTATAACCCAGCGTAGCAGATTTCATGTGGCTCATTTGCCTGCTTAAAATAATGGTGGTATAAATAAGTGTGATGGATAATACAAACTGCAGGCTGATAAAAACATTGCGGGTTATACTTTTGCGGCTGCCGTTTGCCAGTTTTCCTTTTACGGTGTCGGCGACTTTTAAAGAGGTTAAATGCCAGGCAGGATAAGATGCGGCGGCTATGGCTATCAGTATCCCGAGAATTATAAATACAATAACCAATGGATAATCACGGCTAAGATGCAGTTCCATTTCTCCAAACTGGCTGCCAAACATCTGGTTCATTTGCGGAATAAGCAGGTAATAAAAAAATGCAAAAGCCAATAACAGTGAAGTAAAAATTACCAGGCCATTTTCTATGCAAAACTGTATTACAATATTTCTTTTGCCACTGCCCATCATTTGTTTCACGGCCACTTCTTTGGCCCGTGTAAACATAGTACCCGCATTAAGGTTTACCAGGTTTACAATAATAATAAGTAAAATAAAAATGGCGGTGCCGATAGAACCGGAAATAATTGCACTGCCAATAGAACCCATAGATTCTTTTACCAGCATTTTAAAGGGCACTACTTTTATACGGTCTGCTTTTCTTTCTTCGTGGTAGTTTAGTTTTACCAATTGGTTTAACTGCAGTTCCAGTTGTTTAATATCTGCCCCGGGTTTTAACTTTAAATAATTTTCTGCAAAACCATTATACCAGTTGGCATTTTCTGCAAAGCCTGCATTGTCTTTTAATAAATCTGTACTAAGCAGCACATCGGGCCTTATACTGTTATTGGCGCTGATGTGTTTCATTACTGCTTTTACAGTAAGCTGCACGGTATCGTCTGCTGCAATTGTTTTACCTACGGGGTTTTCTTTGGCAAATAATTTTTGTGCTGCTTCTTCAGATAAAACAACACTGTATTTATCAAAGCGTATATTATTGCTGTTGCCGAATTTTAATGGAAACGAAAACACATTAAAGAAACCACTATCCACAAAATAGGAACGGTTTTCCTGTATTTCTTTTTGGTTAAATTTTAACCAGGGATTATACCAGGATTGCAGGTGGGTGCCGGCTTGTATACCAGGGCAGGTTTTAAGCGCTTCAGATAATAACGGGTAAGTGGTTTGCACATATTCGTTTCCTTCTTTTCCTTTTGTTTTAAGGTAGGCCATGCGCTCCCGGTCTTTGTGCACATTATCGAAAGTTAAAAACTGGTAAACCATTACGGTTAATACCATAATGCTGGAGAGGCCCAGTATCAACCCTATTAAATTGATGGCTGTAAAACTTTTATTTTTCCAGAGATTACGAATGGCAGTTTTTATGTGTTGACGAAACATGGAAAAGTTTTTAAATGAAATAGAATTCTTATACCGGTTAACTTAAAAAAACAATGTGATTAAACATTTATACTGATAGCGACTTTGCCCTGCCTGGTTTTTGACGATACATGTGCAGAAAATTTTGTTGTTCTTTTCCTTGATGAAAAGAACCAAAAATCAAGGGCTACAGAAAAAAAGCTAAAAATTGTATTTCGGGTGTAAAATGAAATTAGCTCAAACATTTGTTCATTGCCAGGCAATGTGCAACTTACCAGCTAAAAATATTTCCAAACTTCGGTAACATCAATTTCATTTTTACATCCCTCCTTACAATTTTCTTAACGCAATTTTTTCTGAGGCCCATCCTTCGAAAAACTTTGCTGAATAGCATGAACGACATTCTTCAATTTTAAACTATTAAGCTTTTATTGAAGTTTCATTTTACCAACTGCTGCTTTTTTCCACATTGACCTTATAGCTTTAATAAGATTAGTATTCTGCTGTTTCACTTACACCAAAATATTTTCCGTAACCGTTTGTCCATCCAGCATGCGGATAATGCGGTGGCTGTAGCGGGCATCATGCTCGCTGTGTGTAACCATAATTATAGTGGTGCCCTGCTCATTTAAATCGGTGAGCAACTGCATTACTTCATTACCATTGTTGCTATCAAGGTTACCCGTAGGCTCATCGGCCAAAATTAATTTTGGATTATTCACCACGGCTCTTGCTACGGCTACACGCTGCTGCTGGCCGCCGCTTAACTGCTGCGGGTAATGATTGCGCCGGTGCATGATCTGCATTTTATCCAGTACTTCTTCTACTCTTTTTTTTCTTTCAGGCGCTTTTACACCGGTATAAATTAAGGGCAATTCTACATTTTCAAAAACGGTGAGTTCATCTATCAAATTAAAACTCTGGAAAACAAAACCAATATTGTGCTTGCGCAGGTCGGCACGCTTGCGCTCATTAAAGCCGGCTACTTCTATGCCGTTAAAAATAAAACTTCCGCTATCGGGATCATCCAGCAGGCCCACAATATTGAGCAGGGTAGATTTGCCACAACCCGATGGGCCCATCACCGCAACAAATTCTCCTTCTTTTATAGCAAGTGATAATTTGTTGAGTGCTACTGTTTCTACTTCTTCGGTTCTGTAATACTTTTCTAAGTTGGTAATTTGAATCATGCGTATAAATTTTATAATGAATATTTAAAAGTGATAAATGGCTGGTTAAAAAACAATGGATTTTCTTCTTTTAATTTTTGATTGCTGCAGCAGTTTTTTTGATTACTGCAGTTGGTGGCGGTAACTTCTTTTTTAATGCCTGTGGATGATGTGCAATCCTTAGCTTCAAATATTATTGCAGATGCTATTACAAAAAGGAAAAAAAGTTTCATGATGAATGATTTATTTTTTTAAAATTAATTCCTGCATGGTGCCATAGTTTTCATAACTGCTGGTTACTACTTTGTCGCCGGGTTTTAATCCCTGCAGCACTTCGTAGTAATCCGGATTTTGGCGGCCCAGTTGAATATCTACTTTGTAAGCAGTGCCTCCATTTTCGCTTACTTTAAAAATCCAGTTGCCGCCAGTTTGCTGATAGAAGCCACCTTTTGCTACAAGTATTGCCTGTGTTTCGTCGCTAAGTGCAAGGCGAATTTGTAAGGTTTGCCCACGGCGAATACCTTGTGGTACAGTATCTTTAAATTCCATATCTACCTGGAACCTGCCATTGGTTACCTGCGTAAAAACTTTTTTTATGGTAAGCTGATAATCTTTTCCTGCAATGGTTGCAATGCCGGTAAGCCCAATAAAAATCCTGGATATATAATGCTCATCCACATCTACCCTTACTTTAAAACCGGTTGCTGCATCTATCTGCCCAAGCCTTTCGCCTTTGTTTTTAGATTGGCCAATTTCTGCATCCAAAGAAGTTAACTGCCCGTCTATGGGCGAACGCACAATTAAGTCGCCCACTTTTTTGCGCATCAGTGCCAGGGTGTTTTGCATGCGGGATAAGGATTGCCTGTCCTGATCACTCATCAGCTTTACTGCAGACCCATCCTGTTTTAAAATATCATCACTTAGTTTTTTGCGGCGCACCTGGTAATTGTAATTGTTTTCCGATTGCTGAAATTCCTGTTGCCCAATTACTTTTTGGTCGTATAATCTTTTATTTAATTTATAAATTCTTTCGGCTTCTGCCAGTGCATTATCTACATCAGCCATTTGATTTAATTTGCCGGTTGTATTTTGCGTAGCATTATTTCTGGAAATATTCATTTGTGTAAGCACATTAAAAACCTGGGTTTCCTGGTTGGCCAGGCTTAGTTCCAAATCGGTATTGCTCAGGCGCAAAATAGGTTGATCTTTTTTCATCATGGCACCGTCTTCTACATATTTTTCTTCTACCCGGCCACCTTCCAGTGCATCTAAGTAAATGGTTGTTTGCGGCAGTACAATTCCATTTACCGGGATAAACTCCTGGAATGCGCCCATTTTTATTTCGCTGATGGTAAGGCGTTCTGTATCTACATTCAACCGGCTCTTGCCCGATGAAAAATAAACAGATGAAAAAATTAATGCTGCTAAGCCTACAATGCCGGCAATAAGCAGTATTCGTTTTGTAGTCCAGGTTTTTTTTGCAATTACTCTATCCATGTATTAATTTTTGGGAAAGTTACTTATCCCTGCTTTGTGTTTTAAAAAAGGTTTTGCCCCCGTAAATAGCCGGTAAGGCGGGAAGAAAAAATCTGAAAACGTCTTTCCGCCTTCCCAGCTTGCCCCGCTTTTTTGCGGGGGCATTTTATTCACCCTATTTCATGGCTATACTCATTTCATAAAATTGTAATTACTATATCTCTATTAAACCTATGCCATTTTTTAAATCCTGTAATAATCAAGAGCTTAGTTCCAGGAGCGTCTTACAGGTGTACGGTTTTGATACAACTGCTGTTCGGTTTTGATACGCTAATTTTAAGTTGCATAAAATACCTTTTTTGTAATGATGCAATTGTACTTTTGGTCTGAAGATGTATAACCCAATAAATAAAAAATGATTCTTAAAAATGCAACTATACTGGTTATAGATGACGACCCCGATGTATTAACTGCAGTGAGGCTGTTATTAAAAACAGAAGTAAAAGAAGTGGTAATTGAAAAAAATCCGGAAGCCCTGCCGTCTTTACTGCCCAAAAAAGAATTTGACCTCATTTTGCTGGATATGAATTTTAACAGCAGTATTCATACCGGTAACGAAGGAATATACTGGCTGAAAAAAATAAAAGAACTGGCGCCACTTACAGCGGTGATAATGATTACCGCTTATGGCGATATAGACCTGGCAGTACGATCGCTAAAAGAAGGTGCAGGAGATTTTGTGATTAAGCCCTGGCACAATGAACGTTTGCTGCAAACCATTAAAGAATTGCTGCAGCAAAAGCCAGGTGCAGCCGCATCTTTGGCCAGGGCAGTAGATACAGTAATGGGCACCAGCCTGCTGGGAGAGAGCGAGCCCATGCAGGATATTTTTAAAAAGGTAGAAAAGATAGCTCCCACAGATGCTAATATTTTAGTACTCGGCGAAAACGGAACGGGCAAAGATTTGGTAGCAAAAGCTATTCATCAAAAATCGTTGCGGGCCACCAAACCTTTTGTAAAAGTAGATGCGGGTTCCTTAACAGAAACCCTTTTTGAAAGCGAATTGTTTGGGTATAAAAAAGGTGCTTTTACAGATGCAAAAGAAGACAGGATGGGAAGATTTGAAGCCGCCAACGGAGGCACGCTGTTTTTAGATGAGATAGGCAATATAAGTTTGCAGCAGCAGGCCAGGCTTTTATCTGTGTTGCAAAACAGGCAGGTGATACCCCTGGGGTCTAACCAGCCAATTGCTTTAGACATCCGTTTGATTTGTGCCACCAATGTACCATTTACAGAGCTGGCCAACGAAACCCGGTTTAGAAAAGATTTAATTTACCGCATTAACACCGTAGAAATTACTATACCGCCTTTAAGAAAAAGAACCGGCGACATTAACCTGCTGGCAAAACATTTTGTAAAATTATATGCTGCAAAATATTTTAAACCCGATATGCAGTTAAATACAGCAGCATTAAATAAATTAAGCGGATACCATTTTCCGGGAAATGTAAGGGAGCTGCAGTATGTAATAGAGCGTGCCGTTATTATGAGCGAAGAAGATATGATTCATGAAAATGATTTAATTTTTTCTTCATTAGAAAATCAGTTGTTACCTGCAGATGAAGAAAAAGATTTGCGCCTTAGCACGGTAGAACGGAATGCCATACAAAGAGTAATAGAAAAGCATAGCGGAAATATAACCAAAGCTGCAAAGGAACTGGGGCTTACAAGAACTGCCTTGTACAGGAGGTTAAGTAAATATGATATTTGAGAAGAGCCCTCACCGTCCTTTAGGGGAGGAACAATTGGTGGCAGTATAAAATGTTATTGTTAGTTTGTTTTAATTGAAAAATAAAAATTCAAACCTGCTATTTAAAGAGTAATAGTTTAAGATGGCAGGTTTTAAAAAGTGGCATACCTAAAAGTACGCAAATGCAATTGTAGCAAATAGTTCTACAACCCTACCCGTCCGGCAGGCGTGGCGGCGGCTTTTAAGGAAGCTATAATGCTGGTTAATAAATATTTCATTGTAAAAAATGTAAAATAAATACGCAGACTATTTTAAAATTA
>JAYVGA010000359.1:0-9835 GCA_043772635.1 Chitinophagaceae bacterium | reverse complement strand
TGGCTTTTTCAGTCGCATTGCTCCAGCGGAGCACCCTGTTTATAGCCTGCCAATAAAGCAATCTACGGGCTCCAGCGGAGCCACCTGAAAGCTGCAATTTTAAAGACGTTTATGAAATAAATTTGAATTACTATTTGATGAAATATTTTTGGTTAATTTTTTAAATGTACCCGATGATTTTTATTGGCCCCCAATACATTTTAATTTGTTAGCCTCTAATTAAGGTGGCTCCTCCGGAGCCGGATGCCCTTAAATATTTTGATGCTATAAACAGGAGGCTCCCCACGGAGCCAGGCATTCAAACTATTATTCTAATACTTTTTTTTGAAATATATTTTAGAATGAACAAAATATATTTTGCTTTTTCAGCCGCATTGCTCCAGCGGAGCATCCTGTTTATAGCATGCGAAAAATGTAAACAACCGGCTCCAGCGGAGCCACCTGAAAGCTGCAATTTTAAAGACATTTATGAAAAAAATTTGAATTACTATTTGATGAAATATTTTTAGTTAATTTTTTAAATGTACCCGATGGTTTTTAATGACCCCCAATACATTTTAATTTGTTAGCCTTTAATTAAGGTGGCTCCGCTGGAGCCGGAAACCCTTCATGATTTTGATGCTATAAACAGGAGGCTTCGCTGGAGCCAGCCATGAAATTTATTTTTGCGTCTGCATGTATTATCCCATAATCGCTGATGCCCGATGCTGGTACCCACAACATTCACTCCTCACAATGCTTCGCAATAATATCCTGCGGTCAATAATATTTTTTCTATTTCCACCGGCTGCAGTTGTTCTGTTTCTATGCGCAGGATATTGTCGCAATCCTTCAGATCCACATTCCAGCGCTGAATGTGTGGATGCACCTGGAGATATGGCTGCACTTTACGCACATCACGGGGTTGGGTAAGATTGGTCTTAAAAACGAGTACCTGCATAAGCATTGTATTAATGGGTGATGTGAAATAGATTTTAAGAAACCTGTTTTAAAAAAGTAAAAAGTTTTTTGCCTCCACAATATTGCGGAGGCAAAAACTAATTTTTAAAAACAGGTGTTGCATTTTTTTGTTGCAAAAATTATTCTGCTGCCACAGCATCCGGCTCAAAGGGCCGCCACCTGTTACTACAGCGGTTCTTCCATTCTGCTTTCAATTTTTCTCTTTCCTCCGGGTTCATGGCAGCCCATTTATTTTTCATCTGCTCATTCCATTGCTGCCGCCTGTGACCCATGCCAGCCCGGCCACCGCCAAAGCCGCCAAACAATATTTTACTCAGCACCAGTATGCCTAGTGCCTGCATAAAGCTTATGGCTTTTACGCCCAGCACGGCGGGTAAAATTGCATTCCACAAACTCATTACCACCAGGCCAAATACTCCTATGCCCAGTATTACCAAAGGAATGATCATTAATAATTTTTTTGCTTTAAATCTTTTTTCCATTTTATAATTTTTTAGTTGTTACTAATTTTTTGTTTTACTAATTTTTGTTTTTAAATATGCCGCCGGTTTTATTAATCTGCCAACACCAGCCATTCGTCTTTTTTAAACCAGGAGCGAATTTTCATCCATATCCTTTTCATGTTTTTTGTTTTAGTTTTAAATTAAAAATTGTACCCCTGCAAATTAATTCCACCGCTAGCCTGCCTTCGGCATGAAGAAATTAGCCACTAAGTCACAAAGACACAAAGGGATTTTCCTTCGGAAAATAAAAATGCAAAGCTTTTAAATTAGTGCCTTAGTGACTTTGTAATAAAAAACATTTGCCCAGCAAATCAATTTCAAGAGCAATGCGAAGCATTTAACTTAGTGCCTTAATGTCTTAGTGGCAAACAGCATTTGCGTAGCAAATTCATTTCAAGAGCCCACCCACCTTCCCATCTGCAATCCTTCAGTTCCATTCCTATTTCCTAATCCCTTCAGTAATTTAGCAAATCATCTTTAAGGCTCTGCAGCCGCTCTCTTAAAAACAACACCGCATACCGCTTGCGGCTTATGAGCGTGGCCACGCTCACCCCGGTAGCCCCGGAAATATCTTTAAAAGAAACGCCCTCCATTTCATGTTGTATAAAAACTGTGCTTTGTTCTGCCGGCAGTTCATCCAGGGCAAGCTGCAGCTCTTCCCAAAATAAACTGCGCAGGTAAGTTGTTTCCGGCGAGTCTCCGGAAGAAGCCAGCAGATCCTTCCAGTTAAAACTGTCTTCATCATCGCCGCCGGCATGCTGCAGGTCGTCTATCAGCGGCAGCGCCTGCCTGCGGTAGCGGTCGGTTATTTTGTTTCGGGCCACGGCAAACAGCCAGCCCGTTACCTGCTCTATAGGTTGGGTATTGCCCGCAAACTGGTAAAATACTTCCTGCAGAATATCTTCGGCATCTTCGTTATTGCTGATGCGTTTTTTTATAAAGCCCAGCAGCCGGCTGCTGTAAGCTTTAATACTCTGCGTAAGTGTTTGGTTCCTGGCTGCGGTCATAGCAGTTGTTATCGTCATTGCATCCTCCATCTATATTGTTGTAGACGGATGAAGAAAGAGAATATTTTAAAATGAAGAATTTTTTTTTGAAGGTAAAAAGATATGGGTGGGAAAGGGGAAATATTTTATGGCGGCTATATGAAGTAGTGGATTTTTTATGAATTTAGTTACGAAACTATTGAGCTTTCATTGCATCAGATTGGGTTTCTCAGATTAGGAACTTTTTTGTAGAAGACAACAACTCGAAAATTATTCATTTCCAATTTTATAAGACCTTATCAAAGTAAATCAATATGACCCTTAAAGTCCGTTGACTTATAAGCCACAATACTTGACCTTTCCATTATGGATATAAAAGTAAAGATTGGTCAACGAATTAAAGAACTGCGCAAAAATATTGAGATATCGCAAGAAGCGCTTGCCTATCAAGCTGAAGTTGACAGAACATATGTGACTGATGTAGAAAATGGAAGGAGAAATGTTTCTGTTGAAATTCTTGAACGACTTGTTAGAGCACTTAATGTATCATTTTCAGAATTTTTTGATTCAAAAGAATTCAAAAAATGAGACAAGCATATTTTCATTCCTCCCTCGAAGATTTTAATAAAATAAATGATGATGAAATCGTTGGCATACTCAATATAGCAGGAACTGCATTTGCAAGCCAATGGACTACAGCAACAACTTCTTGGAAAAGTAGTATTCAGATTTTAAAAAAATCTTTCCTCGAATTAATTGAAGCAAATTCATCTGCAAAAAATTGGCATGTTTTACTTGAATATGAAATCCCTCGACTTTCAAGTAGAATTGATGCAGTAATTATTGCAGAAGATTTAATATTCGTTATTGAATTTAAATATGATCGTAAAAAATATGAGTTAGCTGATATCAGACAGGTTGAAGACTACGCTAATGATTTGAGTGATTTTCACCTTGAAAGTAAGAATAAAATTGTCATACCTATTCTCTTGGCTCCTTTAGCAAAATCAATTTTAAGCCAAGAGAATTTGAATTTAAATACTTTTATTAAACCCTGTTTAAAAACAAATGTTATTAATTTTTCGAAAATAATTTATAGGGCATTCTTGGTTTATCATAATAATTCAGCTGATAGTATTGATCCAAACAAATGGGAACAAAGCGAATATCAACCCACACCTTCAATAATTCAAGCTGCTAAATTATTATTTTCAGGTCAGTCTGTTGAAACAATTACAACATCTGGTGCTGACCAAAATGACCTTGATAAAACCACAGATTATTTAATTGATGTTATTAACCAAGCTCGAATCGAAAACAAAAAAATTATTTGTTTTGTAACAGGTGTTCCTGGTGCAGGTAAAACTTTAGTAGGTTTAAATTTAGTTCATGAGAGGGAAGAATTTGGTGGAGAAGAAACTAATACAGCATATTTTTCCGGGAATGTGCCTCTTATTAATGTATTGAAAGAGGCTCTATGTAGGGACCACTTTGAAAGAGAAAATAGACTCTTTCAGTTAAACAAAATACGAATTCGACCCAAAAAGAAAGACTCAATAAATAAAGTAAAATCTAAAATACAGAATCTCCATTTATTTATTAAAGCCGGTTTAACAAATATTGCACCACCAACTGAAAGAATTGTTGTTTTCGATGAGGCACAACGTTGTTGGGATGCAAAACAATTTAGTAATAAAGCAAAACAAAATCAGAATCGGGAAAAAAATCCATTTGTAATTGATGATAAGTCTGAGGCAGAATTGCTTTTTGAATTTATGAGTCGCCATGAAAGTTGGTCTGTTATTGTTGCTTTAGTTGGTGGAGGTCAAGAAATAAATACAGGTGAAGGTGGAATTTCGGAATGGGGTAAAGCACTTCAGTATAAATATGACAATTGGGAAATTCATATTTCTGAACAATTACTTTCTGGTGACTCATCAACAGCCGGAAAAACCTTGTTTGATATTGTACCACAAAATATAATTATCCATAAAAATAACAATCTACATTTAAGTGTTAGTCAGCGTTCATTCAAAGCTAATAATTTAAGCGCTTGGGTAAGCGCATTGATAAATAATCAACCTGAAGCAGCAGCAGACTTAGCTGAGTCAATTAAGGAAAATTATCCTCTGTTCATCACCCGAAACATCGCTACTTCAAAGGAATGGTTGAAGGAAAAAAAATCAGGTAACAAAAGAATTGGTTTAATTGCTAGTTCTGGTGGTCTTAGATTAAAGCCTTATGGTATTCATGTAAGGGAAGAAATTGACGAAGCTATGTGGTTTTTAAATGACGAAACGGATGTACGCTCATCTTACTATTTAGAAATGGTTGCAACGGAATATAAAGTGCAAGGATTAGAATTAGATTGGATAGGCGTTTGCTGGGATGCTGATTTAAGGAGAAGTGTTGTTGGATGGGATTATAAAAATTTTTCTGGTACAAAATGGAATCAAACAAATATTCCTGCGGAACAACAGTTTCTATTAAATACTTACAGAGTGTTATTGACTAGAGCAAGAGAAGGAATTATTGTATTTGTTCCTGAAGGAGATAAAAATGATGAAACATGCTTGCCAGAATTTTATGATCCGATTTATGAATATTTAGTTTCTTGTGGCTTGCAGTCTATTTGAAAATCTACATCATCTTCCTCCCCACAAATAAAACAACAATCTTTATTTAAACATTCCTCTATCAAAAGTTTAGCATTGGTATGATAAAAGTTTGCAATTTCCATGCATCTTGTTCCGCAATGCGGGCAAGTAAATGGCTCGTCGTTCATTAAAAATATTTCGAGCTGTTTAAATTTGGTTTTAATATCCATAAAGCAATAATACCTTATGTGACTTAAAGTACATTTGCCTTTAAGTCACCTTTTATTAATTGCAGTAAATAAATAAGGGAAACGTTTTTAAGGAGGGAGACCAGTAAGTTTTCAGGGATTACATAATCGGGCCTGCCAGTTAACCAGGCTTATGATAACAATAATCTTACAAAAACTATTTACGAGCCAGGATTTGGGCAGCGGATAAATAATGTGAGCTACAGCTATCTGCCCAATGGTTATACGTACAGGGCTTATCCTTCAGATAACACAACTGCCGTTAATGCAAGTTTGCATTATTATGTGTATACAACTTTATAATATTGTGCAGGGTTTATCCCCGTGATAAATAGAAGATGAACCGGTATTATTTTTTACTATAATCCCCGTAAATCCAAAATTAAATTTTGGATTTACGGGGATTATTTTTATTCCCATACTATATCCGGAAAAGCGGCTTTAAAATACCGGGTAAAATTTTTTAACTTGAACAGGCTAAAATAAAGCTCATGAAAAAAGAATTAATTGCTGCGCTTTTTCAACAATTTGAACAGGCCTGCCAGGTTTACAATAATATAGAATGCTGGAGTGCGAGAGAACTGCAGCCCATACTGGATTACAGCAGGTGGGAGAATTTTTCAAATGCAATAGATAAGGCCAAAAAAGCTTGTGAAAACGCAGGTGAAAAAGTTTCTGACCATTTTCGTGACTTCACGAAAATGGTCAGGCTGGGTAGTGGATCAGATCGTACAATTGATGATATAGCCCTCACCCGTTATGCCTGCTATCTTGTTGCTCAAAATGGCGATGCCGGTAAGCAGGCCATCGCTTTTGCCCAAACATATTTTGCCGTACAAACCCGCAGGCAGGAAATTATTGAACAGCGTTTACTGGATATGGAGAGGGTGGCTGCAAGGGAAAAATTATCCCGGTCGGAGAAAAATTTGTCGGGCATTATTTATGAACGGGGGGTAGATGAAAAAGGCTTTGCAATCATCCGCTCCAAAGGCGATGCTGCATTATTTGGTGGCTTTGGTACCAACGAAATGAAACGAAAATTAGGAGTTCCGGCCAACCGGCCCCCTTGCAGATTTTTTACCCACACTTACTATAAAAGCCAAAGACTTTGCTGCCGAACTGAGCGGCCATAATGTAATAGAAAAAGATTTAAATGGCGAAACAGCTATAAGCAAGGAACATGTTGATAATAACAGCGCAGTAAGAAAAATGCTTAAAGACCGGGGAGTGCAGCCTGAAAAATTACCAGCCGCCGAAGACGTAAAAAAACTGGAGCGTGCATTAAAAACTGAGAAGAAAAAAATAGTAAAGAGTATAAAAAAGAAAGGTTGATTTGCTGTTGGCAAAAACTGGTTTTAAAAAATGTATCCTCCGCTTTTTGTAAAAAGAAAATCTTAATTTTGAAATATGTCATTAATTAAAAAGTCTGCTGCAAAAAGAGCAGATAGCAAAAGTGTTATTGTTACCAAATCCACCGCTAAAGTTGATGCTCCGTTTTCAAAAAAAGTAAAGGCGATGAATGCATTGCTGGCTAAAGCAACACTTCTTCCCCAGGCATAACTATTTCCTTATTTTTTTCAGTAATCCTTCAAGAGTATTTTCAAGTTTTGCAGGCTTCAATTTACATTCCCAAACCTCTATCACCCTCCACCCATCTTTCTTTAATGCCTTTACTGCTTTAGCATCATTGGCTTTATTGGTATTTATTTTATTGAGCCACCAGGCTGTGTTGGTTTTGGGCACCACATAATATTTGCAATGGCTGTGCCCATGCCAAAAACATCCATGCACAAAAATTATGGTGCGGTATTTTGCCAAAACAATATCTGGTTTGCCGGGTAGTTTTTTATCATGCAACTGGTAACGGAATCCCTGTGCATGTAAAAATTTTCGTACCAGCATTTCGGGTTTTGTATCCCTGCCTTTAATGCGGCTCATATTGTAACTGCGCTGTTGTTTTGTGTGTACGTCGGCCATAGTGTAATACAAAGTTAGCTTGCTCTTTTGTGAAAAATGGTAACAGCATTTTGCTCATGTAAGCAAAATACTTAATGTGGGTAGGGCAGCAAAGAGAGCATTGGAAGATGCAACTCCCCAGAACGGCAGGCCAACAATAATTTTTTTAGTTTAATAAATATAAAGCTTTGATTTAAATTTATTAAACAGTACGTTTACCTCCCACTTGCCTGGATGCCACATTAAATACCGCCCTTTTATTTTTTTAACCATTAAAAATTTACAGTATGAAAAGAGTAATCATTTTTATTACAGTTTTATTATGTTATTGTTTTTTTAGCCCCTGCTTTGCCCAGGCAAAAAAAGATGCTTACAAGGCCACTTATTCTTCCAGCTTTAAAATAGGCAAGGCCGCTTATGCCGATATGATACTGGATTTATGGAAAGACTGGGACGATAATAAATTTGACCGGCACGATTATTTTGCAGATACCATTACCATGCGTTTTCCGGATGGTACGGTTACAAAAGGCAAAGCTGCCAATATGGAAGCTGCCACTAAATACCGGGGAATGATGACGGGTGTAAAATCTATTGTTCATGGCTGGCTTCCGCTAACCAGTACCGATAGAAATGAAGACATGGTTTGTGTGTGGGGGCAGGAAATAGATACTTATGCAGATGGGCGGGTAGAAACAAAAGATGTGCATGAAGTATGGTGGTTTAATAAAGATGGCAAGGTATCGGGCATGCGCCAGTGGGCGGCAAAGTTTGGAGAATAATTTTGTTTGATTGCTGCAACAGGGGTTTAAGAAGAAACATTTACATCATGATGCAGGATAAAGTTCCGGTTACAAAAAATCGGGATTTTATCCTGCTTTTATTTTCTCCCTGCAATAAACACAGCCCATAATTAATCTGCCTGTAACTATCTGAATTTTTAAGTGTTGTACTCCATTTAAATTGCAGAGAGTAACTGGTTGGTTCTTTTAAATTTGTAGCTGTCTAACTTTTCTAAAGTGTGCGATTGCCTACGAAAGAATATCTTTTCTTTTAAAAACAATTACTGCTGCACTTATCAAAATAAAAATATGCGCCAGCAAAATATACAGGCTGTTTCTTATGGCCGGCCAGTTTTCTATACTGCCTTTTATGGGCTCTCCATCTGCATTAGTACCAATATAAAAAAAACCTTTCCATCCTACCAGGTAAGAGGTAAAGAGCCAGGGTTTTACGGTGGTATCTATAATGGGCACATTAATATTGCTGATAATGGTGCACACAATAACAATACAAACCGTAGCAATAATGGGCCCTATAGAATTTTCTGCAAATACTGATAATAAAATGGCCAGCGCTGCAATAACCGTAAGCGCCACTGCTGCATAGCCAAAAGCTGCAAAATACCGCCACATAATATCATCTTTGGTTATTTGCAAAATCTGCGACTCATCTCCCTTTACCCTGAAGATGAGCATATCATCTGCACCAAAAATAAAGAGGCTTACAAACAGCGCCATTACTGCCATCCACAATAATAACCCAAGGGTGTAAATAACAGATGCGGTAAATTTTACCAAAATTACCTGTGTGCGGCTTATTGGTTTTGTTAATAATAAACGGAGTGTACCCATATTGGCTTCGCCGGATATGGCATCGCCGGCCACGAGTGCCACCAGTATAGGAACCTGTATGAGCAATGTGTTTAAAATAATATAACACATAAAGTAGCCGTTAATGGCTTTGCTCTTATCCATATCAAAACTATCCTGCACACTCTGCAGCATCAGGTTCATATAACTTTGCCCATCTGCCTTAAATGCAAACTGAAATATTGCTACAATAGCCGTAATGGCTGCAAATGCAATATAGGTACGTGGCCTTTTTGATATTTTATACAATTCAATTTGCAGCAGGTTCCACATGGTGTACAGGGTTAGTGAGCGATAAGAAATAATCTTCTAAGGAATTGCGTGGGTTAATGGCCATAATGCCTGTACCGCTTTGGGCCAGCCATGCAGCCAGTGCAGGAATTTCTTTTTTGTTTATCTGAAGCCGGATAGCAGCATCTGTTTGCACATGAGCTGCCCAGGAGGATTGTTGTAGTAATTCCATTGCCTTTACATCATCAGTAGTTTGTATTTCTACAATGGTATGGGATGGATCGAGCAGTTCGCTCACCTGCCCTTCTGTAATTTTTTTTCCTTTGTGTATAATAATCATCCGGTTGGCTATCTGTTCTATTTCTGATAGCAGGTGCGAAGATACAATGACGGTTTTGCCATATTGCCCGCTAAGGCTTAAAATTAAACTGCGCATATCTGCAATTCCCTGCGGATCTAAACCATTGGTGGGTTCATCCAGTATAATTAATTTGGGGTTGTGCACCAGTGCCACGGCTATGCCTAAACGCTGTTTCATTCCCTGGCTGTAGGTTTTTACTTTGCTGCTGCTCCGCTCTGCAAGACCTACCATCTGCAGCTGATCCATTATTAGTTTTCGGGAAACTTTTAAACCGCTGAGCCGGGCAAAAATAGAAAGGTTATCATAAGCCGTAAGGTATTTATACAAATCCGGCCTTTCTA